>DATGJN010000083.1 GCA_035295165.1 bacterium | reverse complement strand
TGTTCGAGTTGGCGCGCGAGTTCGGGGTGCGGCGTATCGTGAACCCGATTTCCAACTGTTCGTACCCCCGCGATCTGGATCGGGAGTTTCGCGAGGACGCCTGGTGGAACGGCCCACTCGACGAGTCCGTGTTTGTGTACGGCTTCGTCAGGAAGGCGAGCTACGTGCAGAGTTGGGGGTACTACCGGCAGTACGGAGTCGAGACAATTAACTTAGTGGTGCCCAACATGTACGGGCCTCAGGACCATTTCGACGAAGTCCGTTCGCACGCGCTTGGAGCGCTTGTGATGAAGATCGCGAGCGCCCATCGCTTGGGTCGGCCCGAAGTGGTGGTGTGGGGCTCCGGGAATCCGGTGCGCGAATGGCTTTACGTCGACGACTGCGTGGAGGCGATGCTCCGGGCGGTAACGATCCCGCACACCGTCGAGCCGATCAACATCGGTGTCGGCACCGGCGTGTCAATCCGCGAATTGGCGGAGATGATCGCGGAGGAAGTCGGTTACCGCGGAACTCTTCGGTATGACACTTCATACCCCGACGGCGCGCCGTACAAGGTGATGAACGTGGACCGATGTGCGGCGGTGTTTCGCTGGCGGCCACGGACCTCGTTGCGCGAAGGGGTCGCCCGCACGATCCGATGGTATCTTGAGTGCGCCCAACCTGCGCGGCCGGAGCGCGGATGAGATCGCTGGACGCTATGGATTCTTCTCGCCTGGGGTCGCGGGCGCGCGCTTGGCGACGACCATCGCCATCAGTATCCAGATGGTGAAGTCCATGAATGAGAGATCTCCGAGTGCCGCGAAAACGAACAGCCCAACTAGTGCCGTGACGGCGCCGACGTAGTACAGGGACGAACCACGAACACGCCGGCCCGCAATGTTGGTCCACGCTGATCGGCACACGATCCACAGGAGCACCAGCAGGCCAGCTTCCGCGAACACGCCTCCGTACATCCACACGAGCAAGAACGGATTGTGCACTGTGACCTGCGGTTCGTGCGGTGTGCTGTAGTAGAATTCGCGCGCGTAGTTGAACCCGATGCCAAGCGGATGAGCCAGCGCCACGCCCGCGTAGTATCGCCAGATGCTCAGTCTCTCGTCCTCGCCCGGCGCGAGCAAGATCGGCGTGTTCTGGCCCGAGGCGGCGCCGCTCTTCGCGGCGGGCGTCGAGTGCACGGGCGCGTCGGCTGACTGCTGCGCTTCCTCGGCGCCGAGGGAATCCTGCGTTGTCCTGCCTGTGGATCCGGCGGTCGACTGGAGACCCCGCCCGGCGTCGGTGCCGCAGGGGTCTATCGGACGCCGCGTAGCGATTGCGTGCGAGGTCGGGCCCACGCCGCCCGTCGGAACTGTCGCAGGCGTCGCAAGCACCGGGGCCTCCCCCGCATGGAATCGAGCGACGACCGCTTGTCGTACATCCGGGGGAAGACACAACCATGCCAAGAGCACCAAAGCAATCGCCAGCGCCCCGCTCGGAACGTAGCGCCAGCGCACCTGCCGCCAATACGAACTCGTCGCCACGGCGCCGACGACCAGGCTCGCCGCGATCGCAATCACGCCCCCTCTTGCCTGCGTCCACAGGGCGAAGTAAATGAGAGCGCCCGCGTAGATCAGACTCGCAGCGCTAGCTGTCGCACGTCGCCGTTCCAGGCTATTGAGGCACAACACCCACACAAAGGCAAGCGCAACACAAGCATTGACAAAGAACTGCAACGGATCCGAGGTCAGACCCTGGAATCGCTCGCCCCACGAGAACAGCGCGTGATTGCCCGTGCAGCGGAACGTGGCAAACCGCGCCAACGGGCCGGCCACAAAAAGCACGCCGGCCGCGAGCGGGATCAACGGAGACACGAAGAGCGCCATTGCGACGTTTCTGTACAGCCGGTCGTTGTCTTTCGTGAGACTATACACCGTGACGAACAGGCCCACGGTTAGCACCGTCTTCGTCAGATTGGCTACGCCGGTGAGGTCGAAGCCCAACCCTCGGAGGTGCAGCGAGAAACCGGTCGCCGCCAACGACGCCGCGAGGTACAGGGCCAGGGCAAGGTAGAGCGTCAAATCCTCCCGGGGCGATTCGATCCTCCTGTGACGCATGACGCTGCGAATCCCGAGGGCGATTGCACCGATTACCACAAACAGGAACACAAAGTCAGAACGATACTGCAGCGAACGCAGCGTGAACACTCGCTGGGTCGTGACGGGCGTGAAATACACGAGCGAGGCGGCGCCGATCACGAGGCCCCATCCGACGGCGCGTTCGAGAAGCTTAGCCAGCATCAAAGTCTCCGTCGCGGTATCATCGCAGGCCTCGCCGCTGTCGTTGGTGCAAACGTTCGGTTCGTACCGCTCCAGGTTCCGTCCTCCCTGCAACTGTAACAGTTCCGTGTCCACGGCAGCTTTGGGCGGTCGGATGTGCACGCGGCGCTGCAGTTGACTCGTTCGCCCGCGCGCGCTCGGAAGTGTCTCGTGGTCTCATTCTTGCTCCACTGTCGGCTCGGGATCGGTCCGCCCGCGTCGGTGTTGCCGGTCGACGCGGCGCCGTCGTGGAGCCCGCCTCCACGTTCGAGACGGCCGCATGGTGTGTGCACCCCCTGGCCCGCTCGCGACGCGTGGCACTTGTCGTGCGCTTCCGTGTTAGAATGGTATCGTGATCTGCGCGCGTACTACGATGGGTGCCCGCAAGACGTTCTCTCCGCGCTCGGCGCGTGGCTTCCAGTGCAAGAGGGTTCGCAGTGCAGGATAGCCAGCAGGCGGCACCGGAATTCCCGGCCACCGCGAGGGCGCGTCGTCATGCGCCCGGTTCGGTGACGGCCGGCGCCATCAAGGTTCTCATTCTGTGCGGTGCGGCGTCCCTCATCTACTACCGACCGGTCAGCCAGCACGGGATCATGACGCTTCACACGATTAGTTATCGGTCCGACTTTCTCTTTGCGGCGGCGGCGGTCGTGGCGCTTTTTGCCGTCAGCGCGCGCCTCCCACGGTGGGGGAGTCTGTCGGTCCCGGAGAGAGTCGTGGCCGCAGCGCTCGCTTTGTACTTGGCCTCCGCCCTCGTCGCCACCGGGCTATCTGCGATCCGGTATCATCTGGGGTTCGACGCTCTCGGTCTCGCAGAAACGCTGAAGGCGTGCTTGGGCATCATCCTCGTCCCCATCACGTACGTCCTTGCGAAGAGCGACGAGGGTTTCCGGCGTTGGCTCAACGTCACGTTGTGGGCATCCCCGATGATCCCGTTGGTGTTGGGTGTGTTGCTCCTCGCCAGGCCCGACGTGTACCATGCGGCCTTCGGAAGTCTCCGGCTCATGGAACCCGACGGATATCGCTTCCAGGGCCTTACGTCCAATCCCACCCAACTGGGGGTGAGTGGCGGCGTTGCGGCGGCCATGATCTGGCCGATCTCGTTGTTGGGAATCTTTGCTCGTCGCGCCGGCGGTGCGGTCGCCGCGCTGATCTATCTTTGGGGCTTGGTGTTCATCACGTTCTGGTCGGTTTCGCGAAGCGTGCTGATCGTATTGATGTTGCTGCTGGTCGGCGGTGCCGCGGTGCTGTGCCGTAAGGTACTCGGCGGACCGGGGCACTATGCTGGCGCGGCGCTTGTCCTCGCGCTGATCGGTGTGCTCATCGTGCTTGTGCCGCCGCCGCATGCGGTTGCCACGTTTGGTAGCCGGATGCAGGCGAGCGACTTGCGGCCGATGGCGCAATCCTCCGCGGGCGACGAGTCGCTCGGCAGACCGCAGATCTGGCGCTACTTTCTGGGAGTCGCGCTTGCCCACCCGTTCGGAGTCGGGTTCAACTACGAACAACGATACTCGTTCAAGAACCCCTTCCAGACCCACGTGAACGCACAGAATAACGTCTTGGCGGCGTGGATGTACGGCGGCGTTCTGTCCGCAGCGAGCCTGTTGGGGGTCCTAGGTGGGTCGTTATGGGCGGTTCCAGCCGGGTTCCGGCGCGCCCGAAGCCTGATGGACTACGTGACGTACCTTGGGGTCGTGTTGGCATTCCTTTTGGTCTGGGCTGTGTCGTTCGCGTCGGGGACTCCGGTTGGGGACTATCTGCATTCCCTCTTACTGGTGCTGATGCTCGTCGGTTCGTCGACGGAACCCACAGCGGCGCGCAATATTCCGTGCACGGCGTAACTTGATGGGAGTGCCGTTGGAACTTCGTCCGATTCGGCATCGCTCAGGTGTCGGAGAAACGGCAGGAGGGTTCTTACGCCGCCTGAACAAACCCCTGAGCGGAGGTGGAGCCTGATGCTGCGGGTTCACGCGGCGAAAACGAGTCGGACCCTACTCCGGCCGGGGACCGCCGCTCGGCTCATCATCAACCACGTGCGGGGTTCCGCGGAACACACGCTTCTCGACCCCGATGCCCGCGACCACATCACCGAGCCTTATATCAAGTTGCAGCAGCGCTGTGTCGCATCCGGCTATCGTTTCGAAGGTGCCCGTGATCAGTTGTTGGACGAGTGCCGATGGGTGGTGTTTTGGGACACGTGGCGAGTGGGGTCTGGTTCTCTCCCGACGCGACTGGTGGAAGCGGCCAAAGCTCGCGCATGCGGGGAGTCATCTCGGGATCTCTTTCAGGAAGTACTCCGCGCCGGCATGGAGCACAAGTTAGTCTTGTTCATGTATGAACCGCCATGCGTGTTCCCGAGGAATTACGATCGCGGTCTTCACGCGCATTTTCCGGTCGTCTTCACTTGGGACCCGACCCTTGCGGACGGGAAACGGTACCATCGGATCTACATCCCAAATCCGACCACGTTTCCGGTCGTTACGCCGGCACCCTTCCCGGAACGGAAGCTCTTCGTCGACATCTCGGGGTACAAGTTCTCGCGCCATCCCCGCGAACTGTATACTGAGCGGAGACGTCTTGTTCGGTTCTTCGAATCGAACTATCCGGATGCATTCGATCTGTACGGAGAGGGGTGGAATCCAAGGTTGCGCGCATACCTCTGGCGTCGCATACGCGATCCGAAGGTGCTTCGCGAGTTCTACCCCTCGTATCGCGGGACCGTTCGCCACAAGTGGGAGATCTATCCGCACTATCGGTTTGGAGTGTGTTATGAGAACATGATCGATCAACCGGGCTATGTGTCGATCAAGATCTTCGACTGCATGCGCGCCCGTTGCGTTCCAATATACTTAGGCGCGCCGGACATCACGGACTATGTCGATTCGGAGGCGTTTGTCGACAGGCGGCAGTTCACGTCCGACGCGGAGATGGCGAAGTACCTCGCGGGACTGGGGGAGCGCGAGTACCAGCGGTATCTTGATGCGGGCGAGCGATACCTGTGCAGCGACCGGTTCAAGCCCTTCCTCGCCGAGCACTTTGTCGACACCGTTACCAAGGTCCTCCGTTTGGGTGATTCGCGTGGCGATGGCGGAAGTTGATCGCGTCTCGCGAACTGCGGGTGAGCGCGATACGGGTGCGGTCTCGGCTGCGAGCGTGGCTGCTGTGATCGTGACGTACGGCCCGGACGGCGATTTTCCAACTCGACTTGCTCGAACGACAGCACAGGTGGGTCATGTCGTCCTGGTGGACAATCATTCTCCGTGGCATGCTCGAGAGATGCTGCGCTCCTCCACGAGCGCGCGCGTCGAGCTTATCGAAAACTCTAGGAACCTTGGCATCGGGACCGCCCTAAACCAAGGGCTTCGTCGCGCCGAAGCGCTCGGTTATTCATGGGTGCTCACCCTGGACCAAGACTCGGAGGTCGATTCTGACCTCGTGGCGTCGCTTGGCGGGCTGTACGACTCGTGTCCGTTTGGTGAGACGGTCGGCCTGCTTAACGCCAACGCGCGCAGCAGACACAGCGGGCAGATCGCAGTGCGGTGCGCGTCCTCGGCGCAGCGATTTCTTGAGGCGAAGGCCGCGATCACCTCGGGTAGCGCGCTGTCGATCGCGGCCTATGCAGCGGCGGGACCATTTCGAGACGACTTTTTTATCGAAGGTGTGGACCTCGAGTATTGTCTGCGATTGCGTAGACATGGGTTTCGGATCCTGGTCTCCTGTCGACCCCTCATGACGCATGCCGCGGGTAAGATGGAGGAGCGCCGGTTCGGGCGCCGGATTGTTGTGGTTCCAAACCACGAGCCGTGGCGCTACTATTACGTTACCCGGAACCTGCTGCGTATCTTTGCAGCCTATTTTTTCTACGAACCGATGTGGGTGGTCGCTGCACTGATCAATTTGGGCAAGACACTCGTCAAGATGGTGGTATTTGAGGATCGTCGTCTGGCCAAACTGGCGTGTGTCACGATCGGCGTGTGGGACGCGATGATCGGATCACGTCGCAACCGGTTTCTCCCGAGTGATTCGTAAGGAGGCCGGTCAATGAGGGCGCTGGTACTCTCCGGCGGTCGGGGCACGCGGTTACGACCCCTCACGTACACGATGCCAAAGCAGCTCATTCCCGTGGCCAATCGACCCATTATTCACTACGGCCTGCGGCACATTCGAGATGCCGGCATTCGCGACGTCGGCGTCGTGATCTCGCCAGAAACGGGTGCGCAGGTCCGTGCGGCACTCACGAAGGAGTCGCTGGATCTCGACCTGACCTTCATCGTCCAGGAGCAGCCGCTCGGTCTCGCAGATGCCGTTCGGGTCGCGCGGCCGTACCTGAAGGACGAGCCGTTCGTCATGTACTTGGGGGACAACTTGATTGGCGACGGGCTCGTCGGCCTGCTCCGAGAATTCCAGGAAGTTGGCCCCGATGCGATGATCCTCCTAAAGGACGTGCCGGACCCTCGGATGTTCGGCGTGGCGCAGGTGAACGAAGACGGGCACGTCGTGCGCCTAATCGAGAAGCCTCACGAGCCACCGAGCAACCTCGCCCTCGTCGGAGTGTACATTTTCGGCCCCGCGATTCACACGGCGATCGCTGCCATCACTCCGTCGAAGCGCGGCGAGTTGGAGATCACAGATGCGATCCAGCAACTCCTCGATACGGGACGACAAGTGCGGAGCATTCGACTCGAAAGTTGGTGGTTGGACACCGGCAAGAAGGACGACCTGCTTGCGGCGAACCGCGTCGTGCTCGAGGAGTGGTGCCTCCGCTCCGTTCGCGGCGAGGTCTGCGAGGACAGCCGCGTGTCTGGTCGAGTGACCCTCGACCCCGGCGCGCGTGTGCGCGGTAGCGAGGTGCGCGGGCCGTCGGTGATCGGAGCGAACGTTCTTATAGAGGACTCGTCCGTCGGCCCGTACACGAGCGTCGGTCACGGTTGCGTGATCAGGCGTTCATCGGTCCAGCACTCTGTGCTCCTTGACGGCGCGACGTTGGATGGCGTTGCGCGCGTTGAGGACAGCATCGTCGGTCGCAACGCCATTGTTACGCACTCGGATGAGCGTCGCGCGGTGCGCCTGATGATCGGAGACGACGCCGAGCTATTATTGTAGGAGGACGCTGGATGCCATTTCGATTCACCCCACTCGAGATTGCCGGCCTCGTCCTCGTGGAGGCTGAGCGATTCGAAGACCGTCGCGGATTCTTGAAGGAGACGTACAGGCGTTCGACCTTCGAGGCAGCCGGCATCGCGGCCGTGTTCGTGCAAGACAACGTTTCTCGATCGGGCCAGCACGTGCTTCGCGGCCTCCACTACCAAGCGTCGCCGCGGGCGCAGGCGAAGTTGGTAGGTGTGGTGCGCGGCGAGATTTTTGATGTCGCCGTGGACCTGCGGCACGGGTCCGCTACCTACGGCAGGTGGGTCGGCGTGACGCTCTCCGATCGGAACCACCGGATGCTGTTCGTACCTGCCGGGTTCGCGCATGGGTTCTGCGTGCTCAGCACGGAAGCAGACGTCCACTACAAGACCTCCGATGAATATTCGCCCGAACACGAGCGGGGCGTGATCTGGAGCGATCCGAAAATCGGGGTGCACTGGCCGGTGAAGAACCCCATCGTTTCTGCGAGGGACGTCGCGCTGCCTCCGCTCTCTGGGCTTGGCGACGACTTCCCCGGTATCGAGGTGCCGCGGTGAGGACGGTGCTTGTCACCGGAGGCTGCGGGTTCATCGGCAGCCACTGTGTGAGGTCGTTGCTGGCACAGAGCGGCTGGCGCGTGGTAAACGTGGACAAGCTCACCTACGCCGGACACGTGGAGAATCTCCCAGGCGTCACCGAGGGGCCGGCGTATCGCTTTGTGAAGGGCGACATCGTCGACAGCGCGCTAGTGGCGGAGGTATTCCGCGAGGAGCGGCCGTGGGGCGTGATCAATATCGCCGCGGAGTCACACGTCGATCGGAGTATTCTGGACGCCGCTCCGTTTCTCCAGACGAACGTGATCGGCGCGCACGTCCTGCTGGAAGCGGCCGCCACGTACGGACCTGAGCGTTTCCTGCACATCTCGACAGATGAGGTCTACGGAGACACCGACAAGGGCTTGCCGAGCGACGAACAGAGTCCGCTTCGCCCCAGCAGTCCGTACGCGGCGAGCAAAGCGGCGGCGGATCTCCTCTGTCTGGCCTTCGTGCGGACTCGTGGGTTGCCGGTGATGATCGCGCGATCGTCGAACAACTTCGGGCCGTTTCAGTACCCTGAGAAGCTCATCCCCGTACTGTGCCGCAACGCCCTGCGAGGGGAGACGCTTCCGGTCTACGGCGACGGGTTGCAACGTCGGGACTGGCTCTACGTCGGCGACAACGTGAGTGCGCTGCTCGCGATCCTGGAGCGTGGCCGCCCCGGGGCCGTCTACAACGTCTCGGCGGGCCAGGAGCGCACGAACCTGGAGGTCGCGCGGGCGGTGTGCCGCGGGCTCGCGGCCCGCGCGGGAGAGGCGCCGCAGCGGTTGCTCGATCGGATCCAACTCGTCCCCGACCGGCCGGGTCACGATCGCCGGTATGCGATGGACGCGGGCCGCATCCGGGACGAGCTCGACTGGCGTCCGCGCGTTACGTTCGATGAGGGCCTGAGGGAGACGCTCGAGTGGTACGTGTCACATCAAGAGTGGATCGGCAAGGTACTCGCGGTTGACTACGATACCTACTACGACGCGGTCTACTCGCGCTCGTGGCAGCGGTTACCCTGATGCGCGTGGCGGTGGTCGGCAGCGCCGGCCAACTGGGTACCGAAGTCATACGCGCCTTGACCGAGGCTGGGGCCTACGAGGTGACGCCGCTCGATCACACGCGCATCGAATGCACGGATCGCGTTGGCGTCGAAGACGTGTTGAGAGCGTCGAGGCCGGACGTCGTGGTGAACTGCGCCGGATATGTCCGAGTCGACGACTGCGAAGATCAAGCAGAAACGGCGTTTCGAATCAACGCGTGCGGGGGGTTCTATATCGCGCGGGCCTGCGAAACGATCGGGGCGGCGTGCGTCTACGTGAGCACGGACTACGTGTTTGACGGCGAGCTCGGTCGTTCCTACACGGAGGACGACGCGCCCCGCCCGATCAACGTGTACGGCGAGTCGAAGCTCGCTGGCGAGGATCTCGTTCGCCAGGCGAGTACGCGGTGGCTTGTCGTGCGTTTGGCCAGTCTGTACGGAGCGGCGGGCGCCAGAGGAAAGGGCGGCAACTTCATCGAGACGATCCTGGCCAAAGCGGCGCGCGGGGACACGCTCCGCGTGGTGGCCGATATCCGGATGTCGCCGATGTACGCTGTGGACGCTGCACGCGCCCTTGAGGCGCTCATCCGCCAACGCGCGGACGGGGTCGTGCACGTTGCCAACGCCGGCCACTGCAGCTGGTACGAGTTCGCGCGGCAGATCCTCGAGCTCGCGCAGGTTCCAGCCCGCTTGGAGCCGATTCGTTCGGCCGAGTATCCGGCGAAGGCCCGGCGGCCGCGTGACTCGTCCCTTGCGAGCGTTCGGCGCGAGACCAGTGGGTCGTGGGGACGCCCGTGGCAGGAAGCACTGAGGGCCTATTTGATCGAAAAGGGCCACCTCGTACTCGTGGGGGACGCGTGAGCGGGATCAACGCGTCGCGGCGCTGGCTAACTCGGGCACGCCACGCGGCGGACGTGTGTCGCGTTTACCGCGATCCGCTCGCGCGTTTCCTCGACTACCTGGGCCGCGGTCGGCGCGGCGACGTTCGCGAGATCAAGCTGTGGAACGGCCTTCGGTTCCGGGTTCGGCTCGGGACGAGCGATCTTGGCATCGTCGACGAAGTGTTTGCCCACGGTGTGTACGATCGGGTGCTGCGCCAGATTCGGCCGGGCGAGACCGTGATCGACGTTGGGTCCCAGTGCGGGATCTTTGCGCTGGCGGCGGCCGTGCGCGGGGCGTCCGTGCGCTGCTATGAGCCGATCGGCGAAAACGTCGAGCGACTGCTGGACAACGCGCGCCTGAATGGGTACGAGATGCAGGTCACGACGCGCAACGTCGCAGTGGCGGGCACGCGCGGAACGAAGACCTTGTACACCGTTGAGGACGATACCGGGGGATCGACGTTCTTTCCATCCATCCACCCGGACTGGCTGCAGAACGGACGAATGCGATCGCTATCCGTGGAATGCGTCACGCTCGACGATCTCGTCGCGGAATGCGGCAAGACGGTGTGCGAATATGTGAAGCTGGATTGCGAGGGCGCGGAGTACGACATTCTGCGCGGTGCCGACCCGGCGGTGCTGCGTCGGGTGCGGACGCTCATCATGGAGTACCATCCCAACGGGGACGTCGCCGAGATTGTACAATTGCTGAGGGGTGCGGGGTTCCACGTCGAGGTCTCTCCGCACCCGTGTATTCTTTATGCCACGTCACGGAGGCCCTCGGACCCTGTCCGCTAGGGCGGCGTCACCGCGGCGCACGCGGGCGGAGGTCAGCTGCTCATGGCGTTGTGCGTCGTAACCGGCGGAGCCGGGTTCATCGGCTCTCACACCGCAAACGTGCTTCTTGCGAAGGGTTACGACGTTCGCATTCTGGACTCCCTTCAACCCCGCGTGCATCCGCGAGGCAAGCCGCCCTGGGTGCCCGCGGCGGCGGAGTTCGTTCAGGGCGACGTCGTGGATAGGGCGTCGATGCAGCGGGCGCTCGTTGGCGCGGACTACGTTATTCACTTGGCCGCGTACCAGGACTACCTGCCGGAGTTCTCACAGTTCATTCACACGAACACGGAGAGTTCCGCGCTGCTGTTCGAATTGATCGTCGCAGACCGCGGGCGGTATCCCGTGCGGAAGATCGTGTTCGCGTCGTCGCAGGCGGTGAGCGGAGAAGGTCGGTACTTCTGCACGCGGTGCGCCGAAGGCCACATGGCGCCCTCGATCCACGAGCAACTCCGGGCAGGGCCCGGCGTGCTCTTGAACCTGCCCGCGTCTGGCATACGGGTGCCGGGCCCGCGTCCGCTGGAGCAGCTTCGCCGCGGTGATTGGGAGATCCACTGCCCGGCGTGCGGGGGCGAGATGCAGCCGCTCCTCATCGATGAGGCGACGATCAGCCCCGGAACGACGTATGGGGTCTCGAAGTACGCGATCGAGTTGCTGGCCGACCGCCTGGGACGGCGGTACGGTATTCCCACGGCGTGCATGCGCTACACGTACGTGCAGGGGCCGCAAAACTCGTTCTACAACGCCTACTCGGGGATCACCCGGCGGTTTGCCCTGCGCCTCATGCACGGGCTGCCGCCCGTGGTTTACGAAGATGGTCGGCAACTGCGCGACTATGTGAACGTGCGGGACGTCGCACGCGCCAACGTCCTTGTCATGGAGGACTCCAGGGCGGACTTCGGGGTCTTCAACGTCGGCGGCGGACGCGCGGTCACGGTGCTCGAGTTGGCCGCGTTGATGCTCGGTGCGTTCAAGAGTCCGCTTACACCGGAGATCGCCGGGGACTTCCGGTTGGGCGACACCCGCCACACGATCTCGGACATTTCCCGGCTCAGGGCGCTCGGATGGGAGCCGACCGTTCCCGTGGAGCGGAGCGTCACCGAGTACGTGGCGTGGATCACAACGCAGACCGGAAGCCGTGAATACCTCGAGGAGGCGGAGCGCGTGATGCGGGAGCAGGGCGTGTTGCAACGGGCGCGGCGATGACGCAACATGCGTCGATCCCGGCTCGGCTCGGTCGCTGCGCTCGGAGGCGCGCGCATGCCTGAAACACAGGCGGCGATCGTCACAGGCGGCGGCCGGGGGATCGGCCGGGCGGTCGCGCACGCGCTTGCGCGCGACGGATTTCGCCTCGTGCTTGTGGCGCGTACGGCGGCCGAGCTGGAGCGCGTCGCCGGCGAGATCCGGCGCCTCGGCGGCGCGGCACACACGGTGTCGGCCGATGTGTCGCATCCCGAGGACGCCTCCCGGATCGCGCGCGCGGCCCTCGACACGTACGGCGGTATCGACGTCCTCGTCAATGCGGCCGGCGTGTACGGTCCGATCGGGCCGATGTGGGACGTTGACCAGAACGCCTGGGTGCGGGCGATCCACGTCAACCTGATCGGTACGTTCCTGTGCTGCCGCGCCGTCCTCCCGCACATGATCGAACGCCGACGTGGGAAGATCGTCAACCTGTCGGGCGGTGGGGCCACTGCGCCGCTTCCGCGGTTCTCGGCCTACGGTACGTCCAAGGCGGCCGTGGTGCGACTGACCGAGACGCTCGCGGAAGAAACGCGGGAGTTTAACGTGCAGGTGAACGCAATCGCGCCAGGCGCGGTCGATACCGCCCTGCAGGATGAGGTCCTCGCGGCGGGTGAGCGCGCCGGGCCGCTGCTGGAACGGATCCGTGCGCTGCGCACTACCGGTCAGGGCGGCGTCCCCCCGGAGCTTGCGGCGGACCTCGTCGCCTTCCTCGTGTCAGAGCGGGCCGACGGGCTGACGGGCAAGCTGATCGCCGCGCCGCATGACGGATGGCAGTCCTGGGACGCCGCGCGGATCACCGAACTGCGCGACAGCGCCTGGTTCACGCTGCGGCGGCTCGATCGCCATACGCTGCTGCCGTTGGTTAAGAAGGCGCAGGAGGAGCAAGGGTGACCGGGGGCATCTCCCCGCGGTCTTGGTACTGTCCATGTCCAGCGTGAGCTCGCCGGCCAGGCTTCGGGTGGCGATCGTGGGGTGTGGTGTAATCGGCCGGCGCCGCGCCGCCATCGTGCGGTCGGCCGCAACAGGGCAGGTGGTGGTCGTCGCAGACCTCGACGCCGCGCGCGCGGGGGAGACGGCACGCCTTCTCGGTTGTGAGGCGACGACGTCGTGGCGAGCCGCCGTGCGCCGGGCCGATGTCGACGCCGTGGTCGTCGCGACCACCCATGACTGGCTCGCCCCCGTGGCCGCGGAAGCGGCTCGATCCGGCAAGCACGTGCTGGTGGAGAAGCCGATGGCGCGCACCCCGGAGGAGGCCCGCACGATCCTCGATGCCGCCGGACCTCGAGGGGGCGGCGGGCCGGTGATCAAGGTCGGCTTCAATCATCGCCACCACCCCGCGGTGTGGCAGGCACACGTGCTGGTCCGACAGGGCGAAATCGGCGTGCCGTGTTTCATCAGATGCCGGTACGGCCACGGCGGACGGCCTGGCTACGCGGTCGAGTGGCGCGCCGATCGCGAGAAGGCAGGCGGGGGGGAACTGCTCGATCAGGGCATCCATGCGATCGATCTGTGCCGATGGTTCCTTGGCGAATTCGCTGAGGGCGTGGGGTTCGTTCCCACGTACTTCTGGACACCCCCACCGGTGCCGCCCGGGACGGCTCCCGTTGAGGACAACGCGTTCGGCCTGTTCCGCACGTCCGAGGGGCGCGTTGCGTCCGTGCATGCGAGCTGGACGCAGTGGAAGAATCTCTTCTCATTTGAGGTCTTCGGACGCGACGGCTACCTGATCGCGGAAGGGCTGGGCCGGAGCTACGGGCCGGAGCGGCTCACGCTCGGGCGCCGTCGTCCGGAATCTGGGCCGCCGGACGAGCGGCACTTCGAGTTCCCCGAAGAGGACATCTCGTGGGCTGCGGAGTGGGCCGAGTTCACCAGCGCGATTCGCGAGCGTCGCGAGCCGCTCGCGAGCGGCTACGACGGCTGGCAGGCGTTGCGCGCGGCCCACGCCCTCTACGAATCGGCGCGAACGGGCGCTGTGGTGCGGTTGAATGCGGGCGACCCCTGAGTCTGGCGCCTCACACGGCGCGCTCGCGAGCCCGACGCGGGCGATGCTCCTAGCCGCAGGGCTCGGCACACGCCTGCGGCCGCTGACCGACCGGATCCCCAAGTGCATGGTCCGCGTGGACGGGCGCCCGTTGCTCGAGCACACCCTCTCGTGGCTGCGGTCGTACGGTGTTCGCGATGTCGTGATCAACCTGCACCATTTGCCGGACGTCGTGCGCGATTACTTCGGCGACGGAGGCGCCTACGGCGTGCGGATCACCTACTCGTACGAGGCGGAGCTGTTGGGCACTGCCGGCGCCGTCAAGCGCGTAGCGTCGTGTTTCGACGGTCCCTTTTTCGTCTGGTACGGCGACAACCTGAGCACGTGCCGGCTCGACCGTCTCTGGGAGTTCCACCGCGCGCGACGCGGGTTGGGTACGGTCGCGCTGTTTCACCGGGAGGATCCCGCGCACAGCGGCATCGTCGCGGTGGACGACGACGGGCGAATCCGCCGTTTCGTCGAGAAACCGCGGCCGGGCGAGATTTTCAGCCACTGGGTGAACGCAGGCATCCTGGTGCTCGAGCCAGGTGTGCTTGACGAGATCCCGGCGACCGGTCTCGTGGATTTCGGCCGGGACGTGTTTCCGGCGCTGCTCGCGCGTGGGGAAGCGCTGTACGGCTACCGGATGTCCCACGACGAGGGGCTCTGGTGGATCGACCGCCCCCAGGACCTCGCCCTGCTGGAGCGGATCTGGCCAACCGTGTCGCGTTGTCCCGGAGACGCGGCCGCACACGAAGGCTGAAGACGATGGAAAGGGCCTCCTCACCGCTGGTGTCCGTGATCGTTCCCGCGTACAATGCCGAGCGGTTCCTCGAGCGTTCCCTGCGGAGCGCGCTCACCCAGACGTACCGGAATCTTGAGATCATCGTCGTCGACGACGGTTCCAGCGACCGTACCGCCGGGATCGCCCGCGGCTCCGGCGACCCGCGCGTGCACTACCTGTCGCAACCGAACCGGGGGCAGGGTCCGGCCCGCAACAACGGGATCCGTGCGAGCACCGGCGCGTACGTCACGCTGCTTGATGCCGACGACTACTACCTGCCCGAGAAGGTCGGTCGCCAGGTCGCGTTCCTCGAGACCCGCCCCGATTGCGGCGCCGTGTTCTGTGACGCGCTGCACTTCTTCAGCGACGCTCCGCACCAATTCTACGGCCGCCGAGCCAATATCCCGGACGGCGATGTGTTCCGCGCGCTACTTCGGTCCTCGCTCGTCAACCCGAATACGCTGATGGTCCGCGGGGACATCCTGCGCGGCGGGTTCTTCTTCTGTGAGGATCGTTACTATCCCGAGGAATGGGACCTGTGCCTGCGGCTGATGCGCGCCGGCGTGCGGTTCGGGTACCAACCGGAGGATCTGGTCGTCGTGGAGATCCGCGAGAACAGCAACACGACCATGGACATCCAATGGATCCTGAAGCGGAACGCGTTGGAGATGTTCGAGCGGCTGTTCGCGCAGATGAGCGAAGAAGAACGCACGGCGTTCGGCGCCGACGAGGTACTACGGCGGTGCCGGGCCAATTTGGCGGCGGCGTATCTCGCGAAAGGTGACAAGCGCGGGTTCGGGCGCATCGTTGCAGACGCGCTGCCAGGGCCGCGCGCGCTCTTGGCCCGCGCGGCCGTGGCAGCGATCCCGGAGCCGGCGCTCCGCACGTTGGCGATCAAGATCTGGCGGTGGCGTCAGCGCCGGTCGTTCTCGCGCCGGATCCGGCCCGCGGAGCGGACGGGCGCTCCGGGAAGCGCCCCGAGCGCGGCGCGCGGATGACCGTGGACGCGAGCCACGCGTTCGTGTCCGTCGTGGTGCCCGTCCGAAACGACGCGCGGCACATCGAAGGCTGTGTGCGGCGGTTGCTCGAGCAGACATATCCGCACGACCACATGGAGATTCTGGTTGTGGACGGGATGAGCGACGACGGAACGCGGGAGGCGCTCGAACGCGTGCAAGCGCTGCCGGCGCCGGAGATTCGCGTGCTCGACAACCCGGGACGGCAGCGACCGGCGGCGATGAACATCGGGATCCGCGCGGCGCAGGGCGAGGTGATCGCGCGTGTGGACGCCCGGACGATACTGCCGCGCGACTACCTCGAACGCTGCGTTCGAGCGCTGCAGGAGAGCGGTGCGGACAACGTTGGCGGGGTGCAGCGCGCCGTCGCGTCAGGCACCCCTCAGGAAGCGATCGGACTGGCGATGTCGCACCCCTTCGGCGCGGGCAACGCCCAGTTCCGGCTCGGTAAACGAAGCGGCTTCGTCGACACCGTGTACCTTGGCTGCTTCAGACGCGAGGTGTTCGAGCGGGTGGGGATGTTCGACGAGGAGTCGCCGCTCTTGAGCGAGGACTCCGATATCAACCAGCGGATCCGCGAAGGCGGAGGCCGCGTGTACCTGGATGCGGGGACGGTCGTCGGCTACTACCCTCGCGAACGCCTGGGGGAGCTCTGGCGGCTGTACTTCCGGTACGGCGGAGCCCGGGCCGGAAACCTGTTAAAGCACGGGAACCTGACCTCGTGGCGTCAAGTGGTGCCCGCGGCGTTTGTGGCGATGCTCGTGGTCCTCGCGCTGCTGTCGATTGCCAACCGGTGGGCGCTTGCCGGCTTCGGTGCGCTCGTTGGGCTGTATCTCGTGTGTGACGCGGCGGTCGCGGCGTCCATCTGCGTCGGATCACGAAAATGGGCGCTGTGGCCGTGGCTCGCGGCGGCGTTTCCCAGCATGCACTTCGCGTGGGCGGCCGGGTTCTTCAGGCGGCTGTGCGATCGACGCGCCGGCCGCGCATCGTGGGCGTGGACGGAGCGGTAACCGCTCGGGTCGGCACGCGTCGTCGGGCGCGCTGTGGTTCCGCGACAAACCGTGCCGCCGGCTCTCCGGGGGATTGAGGAGGCGTTGAGATGAGCTTCACGCGGCATTATCTTGATGAGACGGCCAAGATCGTGCGGCAACTCGACGTCGCCGCGATCGACCGGGCCGTCGCCCTGCTGGCAGAGACGCGGGCGCAGGGGGGACGGCTGTTCATCCTCGGGGTCGGTGGGAGCGCCGCGAACGCGTCCCACGCCGTCAACGACTTCCGGAAGATCGCGGAGATCGAGGCCTACGCCCCGACGGACAACGTCTCTGAGCTGACGGCGAGGACCAACGACGAGGGGTGGCCGACGGTCTTCGAGGCGTGGCTCCGAACCAGCAGGCTGCAGCCCCGGGACCTGGTGCTTGTGTTCTCGGTTGGCGGAGGGGATCTCGAGAAGAACGTAAGTCCGAACCTCGTGCGGGCGCTCCAGTACGCGAAACAAATCGGCGCTCGCGTGGTCGGCATCGTCGGACGGACTGGCGGGTACACTGCGCAGGTGGCCAATGCGTGCGTCCTTATCCCTACGGTGAGTCCGGACCGCGTCACTCCCCACGCGGAGGCGTTTCAGGCGGTCGTTTGGCATCTGCTGGTGTCGCACCCGGATCTGAAGCGCGCGACCACGAAGTGGGAGTCCGTGCGGTGAACCACGGGGCTTGTCCCGCCGTGTTCCTCGACCGCGACGGTGTGGTGAACCGCGCGATCGTGCGCGCGGGCCGTCCACATCCTCCGCAGAGCCTCGCGGAGCTCGAGATCCCCGACGACGTCCCGGACGCGCTCGCCACGCTTGCGCGCGCAGGGTTTCTTCTGATCGGCGTGACGAACCAGCCCGACGTCGCCCGAGGCGCACAACGCCGCGAGGTGGTCGAGGCGATCAACGCGGCGCTACTCGCGAGGTTGCCGTTGACGGAGATGTTCGTCTGCTATCACGACGATCGTGACGGGTGCGAGTGCCGCAAGCCGCGCCCCGGGCTCTTGTTCCAGGCGGCCGAGCGATATAGAATCAGTTTTGCCGGAAGCTTCATGGTCGGCGATCGGTGGAAGGACGTCGAGGCCGGTCGTCGCGCGGGATGCATTACGGTACTGCTCGGGTCCGGGTGGGGCGAGCCGTCGTACGGTTTCCCCGCTGATCACACCACGGGAACGCTGCGCGACGCCGCCGACTGGATCGTCCGGCAACGCGCGGCGCGAGCGGAGGAGGGAGCGCGATGACGGCACCGGTGCTCAACGTGAAGGTGTTCGCCGACGGAGCCGACAAGGCCGCGATGCTCGAACTCTATCGGAACCCACTGGTCCGCGGCTTTACGACAAACCCGACGTTGATGCGCAAGGCCGGGGTCGCAGACTACCGAGCGTTCGCCCTGGACGTGCTCGAGCACATTCCCGATCGTCCGATCTCGTTCGAGGTGTTCGCCGACGAGTTCGCCGAGATGCGTCGGCAAGCACGCGAGATCGCGGGGTGGGGCGAGCAAGTCTACGTCAAGATCCCGATCACAAACACCCGCGGCGAGTCGTCGATTCCACTGGTGCGAGATCTTACGAGCGCGGGCGTGAAGGTCAACGTGACGGCGCTTCTCGCGCTCGACCACGTGCGGGATGTCGCCGCCGCCGTGGCCGGCGGCGCCCCGGCGTTCGTCTCAGTGTTCGCGGGGCGGGTCGCCGACACGGGGCGCGATCCGGTGCCGCTCATGGCGGCCGCGTTGGAGCTGCTGGCGCTGGCGCCGAACGCCGAGCTGATCTGGGCAAGCCCGCGCGAGGTGCTCAACGTCGTGCAGGCCGACGCGATCGGATGTCATGTGATCACGGTCACGCCCGACATCCTGGCGAAGATCGGGCAGCTCGGCAAGGATCTTCACGAGTTCTCCCTCGACACAGTCCGCATGTTCCGCGGGGACGCCGTGAAGGCCGGGTATTCGCTCGATGCGTCTGCCCGACCGAGGGTTTGAGGATCGATCGCAGGGGTCCTCGAGATCCCGACTCGACGGCTCGACGGAGCAGGCCGTGACGGTAGATGCGATCAGGCGCCGTGCTAAGCGATCGGACCCCGTGAATCGTGTTCCCCCATGGGAGAGATAGTCGGCAGCGGCGTCTTGCTGCTGCTCGCCGCGTGGTGCTCTGTCCGGCGCTTTCGGTACTTGCTCACTCCATCCACCGTGTTCGTTGGCGTGTGGTTTGTGATCTTTGTCCTCTACGCACTAGACCCTTTCCTGTTGCACTTGTTCTCCGTTCCGGTTACGGGATTCGCAGCGGCGCTTCACCTGGCGAGCCTGCTCATGGTCCTTGCAGGTGCCGGTCTTGCCACGCTGTTCCGCTCCCATCGGCCGCTCGCCGCCGCGCGTCCTGATCGACGGCGCTCCATTGCGCAGTTCTCATTCGTATTTCGCGCCGCTACGGCGTCGATCATTGTGGTGCTGGCTTGTGTGGTCGCGTACAAAGTGGGCATGGTCCTCCACAGGTACGGGGACCCGTTTGCCGCGCTATGCCAGGTCCGTTACGACTTAGTTCACGGGAGCTTTCACTATCCGTTGCCTGCCAGTCTTACAACCCTGTTGACGAACCTTGCGCTCTTGAATCTCGGGGTGTGGTTGGCCCGCCGCCAAGACATGGTAAGCATCGCGATGGTTGTGGCGCTGTTGGTGCTGGCCTTTCTGAACGATCTTGCGACCGCCGATCAGGAGGGGTTACGTCTCGTCGTGCTCCTAGCGTGCGCCGTATACTATGCTGCGACTATATACTGGGGATCGAGACTTTCGCCGGTGCAGTACGCGACGTGGGCGACCGCGCTTGCCGGAGTGTTCTGTCTGTTCCTGCTCGTCGGCGTTCTTCGTGCTGTTCCGGTGGCCAGATTCTTCGGGAAGCCCGTCGTCGCGCTACGTTCCGGCAGCGGCTGCGTGGTTGGCGTCCTCGCGGCACCACCGTCGACGACAAATCAGATTGATTCCAGACTCGTAACGAACGGCCCACAGCCGCGGAGATGGCTCGAGGATCGAGTGTTCAATGCCACGTTCCGGCACGTGGATGGCGATATTGTGGGAAACTATGTTTCATCGAGTTGGTTCATCGCCAAGCCTCTGCCGAGCCCGGTCCCGGGTGCCAACACGCTTAGTGGTTTCTATACGCTCTTCCACCGGTTCGTCGGTCGTGACGGATCGGCGATGTCGGCTTCACCGGACCCTCGCTTCTACGCGAACATTGTCGGAGTCGGTGTATTCAACACCACCGACTACATCGCCATCTTCTACTCGGACTTCGGGCTCGCTGGGGCGTTGATTCTGAGCGCCTTCATGGGCGCGGGGGCGCAGTGGGTGTTCTTGCGCGCGCGGGATAACGCGAGACTGGCGGATACCCAGGCGCTGGCCCTCGTGACCATGGGTTTGTTCATGTCGGTCCGCGGGAACTACTTCGGCGCGGTGGGGTTCTGGTTCACGTTACTGCTGGTGTACGCGCAGGAGCGGGCCTTCGGCCGGCTGGGCGAGGTGTCCGCCGCGGGCGCACATCTGGTCGAGGACGGCAAGCCGCGAGTCTAGCGCGCACTGACCAGCGCGAGGATCTCCGCAAGTCGGTCCCGATAGGTGTGGCCGCCCTCTGTGATGTGCTGGTGCCCGGCGATCGCGATCCGACGCCGATCCGAGTCGTGCGCGAGGTAGTGGCGCACCTGCGCGGCGAGATCTTCCGGTGACTCGAAGAACGCCGCGTCGACCCCCTCCGTGAAGAGCCGGCGGTGTTCTTCCGTGTCCTCGGCCAGCATGAACGCACCGCATGCGGGGATTTCAAAGGTCCGCATGACGTGTCCGTCGCGGTTGGCTCGCCGTACCAGGCACAGCGCGATCTTGGAACCTCCGAGCGCCAGCCGATAGTCCCGCCCAACCACAAATCCCCGCGCGTATGGTCGCAGGTCCGGGTACTGGTCCCAATACCCGCCGTACAAGGCCAGCGTCACGCCGGGGATGCCCGCGATCACGCTCGCGTAGGGCAGGCGGTCCCGATCGGCGCCGCCGATGAACGCCACGTCCGACGAGAACCGCCGCCGCTCCTCGTCGCTTGCGGGCGGTTCGGGGAAGTGCAAGTCGGGCCGGTACGCAAAGAAGAGATGGGCGACACGGCGCGCGCCCGCCTCCCGCAGATCACCCAGGATCGCGTGCTTCGTCGAGCAGTACAGGTCATACCTGGGGATCGAGGCGAGCAGGTCCGGGGTCGAGTGCGCCGGGTTGAACGGATCGTCGGTCGCGTAGTTCACGAGGAACGCGCCCGTCTCGCGCTTGATCGCGCGGAGCGTGCCGGGCGCCACGTACGTGCCCTTCACGATCAGGACCACGTCCGGGCGGAACCTCCAGGCCTCGCGGCGGAGCGTGCGATTGAACCGCCAGTAGCTCAACGGGCGGCGGTGCAGCAGGCGGTAGGCGACCTTGTGGATCAGGGAGTGCTCGAGCGGGGCCAGGAACGTTCCCTCGTCGACGAACCGGTAGGGGTGGCCGGACGCGGCGAGCGCGTCCAGGAACAGCGGCGTGGTGGGACGGTACAGCGTGGTGTCCACCAGCAGGATCCGCATCGGCGCGCCGGGGCGTCTCTCGCCGGGCTACGACTGGGTGATGATCTTCGTGCCCTCGAAGTCGAAGCGGAACCTGACCTCGGGGAGGCCGGCCTGGCGCATCGCGCGGCGGAGATGGACCTTGTCCTCGGCGTAGAACATCAAAAACCCGCCGCCGCCGGCGCCGATCAGCTTGCCCCCGAGCGCACCGTGGCGCATCCCTAGCGCGTACCAATCGTCGATCTGGCTGTTCGACATGCCGCGGGAGCGGCGCCGCTTGTGCTCCCAGTGAACGTTCAACAGCTCCGCAAACCGTCCCAGATCTCCCTGCTCGAGAGCGTCTCGGCTCTTCAGACCGAGATCTTTCACGAAGTGCAGCTCGTCCAGCATCGTCGCATCGCGGGACTTGCTCCGGTCGTCCTGGTCCCGCAGGATCTCCGAGGCCGCCCGAGAGTAGCCCGTGAAGAACAAGACCAGGTTGTCCTCGAGGGTGGAGAGCGTGTCGGGATCGGTCTTGAGCGGTTCCGCCTCGACGCGCCCGTTCGGCAGGAAGCGGAAGCAGGCGACCCCGCCGTACGCCGAGACGTACTGATCCTGTTTCCCGACGGGTTCGCCGAGGATGTCGATCTCGATGCGGCACGCCTGCTCGGCCAGTTCCTCCGGATGGACCAGGTTCTTCTTGAACGTGTGGAGCGCCTTGAGGAGGCCGGTCGTGAAGCTGCCGGACGAGCCGAGCCCGGTGCCGGCGGGGATGTCCGCCATGCTCGTCAACTCCAAGCTGGCGATCGCGACCTCCGTCAGCCGCAGCGCCTCTCGGATGATCGGATGCTGGATGTCCTCGAGGGCCGTGACGCGCTCGGTCTTGGAGTACTTGATGATCAGGTGCGGGACGAACGTGCGGTGCAGGGTGATGTACACGTATTTGTCGATGGCGCCGCCGATCACGAAGCCCCCGTGCTCGCGATAGTACGAAGGGAGATCGGTGCCGCCGCCGCCGAGCGTGATGCGGAGTGGGCTGCGGGTGATGATCATATGCTCGGGGCTTCGCCCCGTCGTTAGGAGATCCTCCCGATGCGGGCACGACAGCGCCGCGGCGCGGTGCCGGGCACCTCGACGCCCGGGGGCGCGTCGTGGTACGCTCAGACGGCGACGTGGTGACCCTCTCTTCTGCTTTCGGGCGCGAGAACGCCGTGGACGGGCGCGCATGACGGCCTTCCGCGTTGCGTACCTCATCTCGCATCCGATCCAGTACCAGGTGCCGTTGATTCGCCGCCTCACAGCCCACCCGGAGCTCGACCTCACCGTCTACTACATGGACGACGTCGGGGCACGAGAGTACCACGACCCGGAGTTCGACGTCGCGGTGCGCTGGGATCTCCCCATGCTGGACGGGTATGCGTGGCGGGTCCTGCCCAACCGGTCGCCGATTCCCGCCGCCGACCACTTTCTGCGGTACGTCCACCCGTCCGTGATCGGCGTGCTGCGCCGGGAACGCTACGACGCGGTGATCGTGCACGGGTACGCGCACGCGACCGAGTGGCTCGCGTTTCTCGGGGCGTGGGCGAGCCGGACGCCCTTGTTCCTGCGCGGCGAGTCCACGCTGCTCGGCCGGCGCCGCCCCTGGGTGCGCGCCGGGAAGCGCGTGTTGCTCGGGCCGGTGCTGCGGCGGATGCGGGGGATGCTGGCGATCGGCGAGCGTAACCGCGCGTTCTACCGGGCCTACGGCGTGCCCGAGGACCGCATCTTCTCCGTCCCGTACGCCGTCGACAACGAGCGGTTCATGGCCGACGCCGACCGCCTGCGCCCTGAACGTGCGGCGCTGCGGCGGCAGCTGGGATGGGCGGCCGATCGTCCGGTAATTCTGTACTCCGGAAAATTGATCGCCAAGAAGCGCCCCATGGATCTGGTCGAGGCGGCGGCACGGCTCGCGGCGGACAACGCCCCGCTGTTCGTGCTCATGGGGGACGGCCCGCTGCGAGGGGAGATGGAGGCCGAAGCGGCGCGGCGCGGCCTCGCCCACGTCCGCGTCACCGGGTTCGTTAACCAGGGTGAGGTCTCACCGTACTACGCTGCCGCGGACGTGCTGGTGCTGCCGTCAGGATACGAGCCGTGGGGGCTCGCCCTCAACGAGGGGATGTGCTTCAGCCTGCCGGTCGTCGCGAGCGACGCGGTCGGTGCGGCCCCGGACCTCGTGCGAAACGGCGAAAACGGGTTCGTCTACCCCGCGGGCGACACGGCCACGCTCGCCGACGCGCTGCGCCGGGTGTTGCGCGATCCGGAACGGCGCGCGCGGATGGGCGCCCGGTCGCGTGAGATCGTGTCCGGGTACTCGTACGACGCCGACCTCCGCGGCATCCTCGAGGCACTTCGTTCCCTGCATCCGGATCGTGCGGCGGTCGCGCCTACCGCCGACCGCAGCGCCGGGGTGGCCGACCGCCCGTGAGAGCCGCCTCCGGAGCCCGGCGCGCGCTCCTCGGCGCCCTGTGGCTGAGCACGACTGGCTACATGACGTTTGCCCTCAACTTCGGCGTCACCCTCGTGCTCGTCCGGTTCCTGTTTCCCAAGGACTTCGGACAGTTTGCGCTGGCGAGCTCGCTGGTGGACCTGCTGTCGATCGTCACCGCGTTCAGCTTCTCTCAGGGCATCATCCAGATGCGGGACGCCCCGAACGTCTCCGAAACGGCGTACGTGCTCAGCCGGCGGTTGTACTGGTGGATGCTTGCCGGGGGGGTCGTGCTGTGCGGCGTGTTGAGCCGGCACTACCCGGGGCCGTTCATCCCGCTGTTCTTCTCCTTGTTTGCCGTCCGCAACCTCACGCTGTTCTCCTACGTGTACCAGGCGCAACTGGAAAAGGAGTTCGCGTACAACCCAGTCTCGATCGTGCGTCTCGTCACCTCACTCCTGTCAATCATCGTCGCGCTGGGCCTCGCACGCGCCGGCGCCGGCGTGTGGAGCCTGCTCGGGCGCGAGGTCATGCTCTCCGGGGTGGCGCTCATCGGCAACCGCATCGCGAGCCGCTGGCGCTACCGAGGCGGGTACAACCACGAGACCGCGCGCCGGTTGTGGCAGTTCGGGTGGCAGATGTTCGTGACGCGGGGGCTCGAGACGCTGTGGTACCGGGCCGACACGGCGCTCCTCGGGGTGCTCTCCGGCACCGTCGTGCTCGGATTCTACGACCGCGCGCGCTATCTGGCCGAGTTCGGCCACTACATCGTCTCGTTCGGTGCGGTCCAGGTCGCGTACCCGGTCTACGCCAGGCTGCAGGGACGCGCCGACGCCGTGGCCTACGCGTACCGGTTGACCCATGGTCTCCTCGTGCGGCTGATGTTCCCGGTGTTGATCTGGCTCGCGCTCTTCCCGCACGAACTCGTCGGGCTGTTGTACGGCGCCGGCACACGGTGGGACGAAACCGCGACGATCCTCCCGTGGCTCGCGATCTTCGGCTTCGTGTACCCCGTGGCCGAGAACGTCAAGGTGCTGCTGACCGGGATCGGCCGGATCGAGCAGGCGGTGCGGTTCCGCGTCGTCCAGCTCGCCGTGTCGCTCCCGCTCCTGGTACCGGCGATCCATCAGTGGGGCGCGACGGGGGCGGCGGGGGTGATGACGCTCAGCGAGGTCGTCGGGCTCGGCTCCAGCTACCTGTCGCTCCGGAGGGAGATCGGCTCCCTGGCGCTCGGCGGCTACGTGCGGCCGGCCGTGGCCGCGGTCGTGGCCGGTGGGGCGATCGCCCTGAGCCGGACGTGGCACGTGTTGCCGTGGACCGGGCGCGCGGGGTTTGCCGCCAGCCTCGCCGCATCGGGCGCCCTCTACGTGGTGTGCCTGCTCATCTTCGACCGCCAACAGCTGCAGGAGCACCTGCTGGCGCTGGTTGCGGCCTTTCAAGGGGAGGCGTTGCCGACGCGCGCGGCAGAACCGGGCGCGTCGAACGGCCAGGTGCCGGACGCGGCCGCCGACCCAGTGGGCTCCGACGACCCGCGATGAAGGTGACGGTCTCCGCCGGGGGGACGTTTCACGCGTTTCGCCTCGCCGAGCAGCTCGAACGCCGGGGATTGCTCCACCGGTTGATCAGCACACACCCCCCGATGCGCGGCGAGCGTATTCCGCGGGAACGCGTTAGGTTCAATCCCGTCCCGGAGCTTCTGCTGCGGGGTCCCCGCAAGCTCCGCCTTACCCGGGGCAGCGGCGGCGACCGGTTCGACTATTGGAAGGCGGTCACGTTCGATCGATGGGCGGCGCGGCACGTCGGCGGCTGCGACCTGTTCGTGGGCTTCTCGCTCTTCTCCGTGGTCTCCGGCCGGGTCGCGCGCGCCCGCGGCGCGTGCACGATCCTGGACCGCGGCTCCACGCACGTCCTGACCCAACGCGCGCTCCTGGTCGAGGAGTACCGGCGCTGGGGGGTGGCGGGGCCGCCGATGGATCCCCGCCTAGTGGCCCGACAGTTGCTGGAGTACGACGAGGCCGATTTCATCTGCGTACCGAGCCAGTTCACGGTGCGGAGCTTTCTCGACCACGGCGTGCCCCGCGACCGCCTGCTGCACGTGCCCTACGGGGTGGACCTCACGAATTTTTCACCGGCCCGGACACGTGGCCGGCCGTTTCGGATCATCGCGACGGGGCTGGGGATCCGGAAGGGGACGCCCCATCTGCTCGACGCCGTCTCGCGGCTGCGCGTTCCCGGCGTCGAGCTCTGGCTCGCCGGCGAGAGCACGCCCGACCTGCGCGGGATCCTCGGCCGGTCGCGTACGCCGTTCCGCCATCTCGGCAAGCTCTCCCAGGCGGCACTGGCTGAGGCGTATCGAGGCGCCTCGGTCTTTGTGCTACCATCGGTCGAGGAGGGATTGGCCCTGGTAATCCTTGAGGCGATGGCGAGCGGCCTGCCGGTCGTGGTCACCCCGAACACCGGCGCCGAGGACATTATCACGGACGGCCGCGAGGGGCTCGTGGTGCCGGCAGCAGACCCGGACGCGCTGGCCCGCGCGTTGCTGTCCCTGTACGAGAACGAGGACCGGCGGGCCGCGATGAGCGAGGCCGCGGTCGCGACGGCCGCCGGGTGGAGTTGGGACGCCTACGGGGATCGCATCGCCGTCGCCTACGCCCGCGTCGTTGCGCGACAACCGTCGCCCGGCACCCGGCCGTAATGCGCGTTCTTCTCTTGACCCCGCACTATCTTCCTGAGATCCGCAGCGTGTCCGTGTTGATGTCGCAGCTCGCGGACGATCTCGCTGCGGCCGGGCACACGGTTACCGTGTTGACGCCGTACCCACCCGCCAACATGGCCGAAGTCGAGGCGGTGTCGGTTCCCGCGCGCGAAGCGCGCAACGGGGTCCGCGTGCTGCGCATCCAGGTGCTCCCGTTTGTGAAGGTCGCGCCGGTGGTGCGGGCGCTCACCCACTTCACGCTCGCGGGGGCGATGGCGGCCGCCGGGCTTCGCGAAGGGCGGCACGACGTGATGATCGCGTACTCGCCGCCGCTGACCCTGGCACTCGCGTGCGAGATCCTGGGACGCTGGTGGCGCGCCCCGTACGTGCTGAACGTGCAGGACGTGTACCCGCAGACCCTGATCGACCTCGGGCTGGCCCGGAACCGCGTCGTGGTTGCGGTCCTCCGCTGGCTCGAGCGCCGCGCGTACCGGCACGCGGCGGCGATCACGGTCCACTCGGAGGGAAATCACACGCTCGTTGCGGCGCGTGGGGTTCCCGACGGGAAGATCACTGTCGTGCACAACTGGATCGATACGACCGAAACGGCCCCGGGCCCGCGCGACAACCAGTACCGTGCCGAGTTCGGTCTCCGGGACGCCTTCGTCGTGCTGTTCGCCGGCGTGATGGGGTACGCACAGGATCTGGCGGTGATCGTCGAGGCCGCCTCGCAGCTGCGAGACGAGCGCGACGTGGTGTTCCTGCTCGTCGGCGATGGGGTGCGGCGGCAGGAGGCCGAGGGGCTCGTGCGCGCCCGCGGCCTCCAGAACGTCCGGTTCGCGCCGTTCCAACCGGTGGAGCGGTATCCGCTGTTGTTGAACGCGGCCGACTGCTGTCTCGCGACGCTCCAGGCGTCGGTGGCGACACCGGTGGTTCCGTCGAAGATCGCCGGCATTCTCGCCGCCGCGCGCCCGGTTGTCGCGGCGTTCCCCGAAGGCGATGCCCGCGGGCTCGTCGAGGCCTCGGGCGGCGGCGTGTGCGTCGCGCCGGGCGACGCGGCGGCGCTGGCTGCGGCGATCCGGCGGCTCGCGCGGGACCCCGCGCTGGGCCGTTCGATGGGCCAGGCGGGACGGGCGTACGTGGAGGCCCACTACTCGCGGAGCAGCGCGACGGGCGCGTACGACCGTTTGATCACCGACGTCGTGAAGCGCACGCGTCCCACCGCAGGAGATTCTCTCGAGCGAGGCTAAAATCGGTTAAGATATGAACATGAGTTCTGTCCGCCACGCCCCGGAGGAGAAGATCGGCGCGTTCCCGATGGGCGACTCCAGCACAGAAGCAGCGCGGGTTCAGCGCGCGCCGGAGGGGTATGCGCTCAAGCGGCCGATCGAGATCGCCCTCGCGCTGGCCGGTCTCGTCCTGCTGCTGCCGGTGTGCCTCGTGGTCGCCTTTTTGGTGTGGGTGGGCGACCGGGGTCCCGTGTTCATTCACCAGGTCCGCGTCGGGCGCGACGGGGTGCCGTTCCACGTGATCAAGTTCCGGACGATGCGGGAACACGCGGTCGGTGGAGTCCACCGGCAGGCGACGGTCAACGACAGCCGGATCACGCCGGTCGGGAGGATCCTGAGGGCGGCGGCGCTCGACGAGATCCCGCAGCTGTTGAACGTCTTGCGGGGTGACATGAGCTTCGTGGGGCCCCGCGCGCTGCTGCCGCAGGAGATCGAAGTCGACCCGCGCCGCCGCCAGTATCACCGCATCGAGGACGTCCCCAACTATCACGTGCGCATCTCCGTGCGGCCTGGCCTCACGGGGTTGGCGCAGGTCTACGCGCCCCGGGACATCAGCCGTCAGCGGAAGTTCAAGTACGATGCCCTCTACGTGCGCCGGATGAGCCTGGGGCTGGACCTGCGCTTGTTCGCGCTCTCCGTCTTCATCAGCGTCACCGGGCGCTGGCCCCGGCGGGGCCGCCCAGAATGGCATCGCACGATCGGGTGACCGGCTCCGGGGTCGACCGGACGTACGTTCCCGAGCACCCGGCGCGCGGCGGCGACGTCCCCCTCGCCGTCATCATCCTGACCCACGACGAGGAACTGAACCTGCCGAACGCGCTCGCGAGCGTCACCGGCTGGGCCGCGGACGTCTGGGTCGTGGACTCCAACAGCACCGACCAAACGGTGGCGGTGGCACGGGCCTGGGGTGCGCAGGTGGTCACCCACGCGTTCAGCGGCTACGCGGCGCAGCGGACGTGGGCGCTCCGGACGCTGCCGTTTCGGCACGAGTGGGTGCTGTTCCTCGATGCGGACGAGAGCGTCACCCCCGAGCTCCGCGACGAACTCCGCCGCCGGTTGTCCGCGCCGCTCGGGGACGTCGCGGGATTCTATGTGAAGCGCCGGTTCATCTTCCTGGGGCGCTGGCTCCGTCACGGCGGATACTATCCCGTGTGGCTGCTGCGGATCATGCGGCACCGCCTGGCCCGCTGCGAGGAGCGCGGGGTCGACGAGCACCTGCTCGTGGACGGTCCGACCGCGAGGCTCGAGCACGATCTGCTCCACGAGGACCGCCGTCCGCTCGCGCGGTGGGTGGAGCGGCACACGCGGTACGCGGCGCTCGCCGCCGCCGATCTCGTGCGCCGGGCGCCCGCGGAGGCGGTCACGCCGCGTCTGCGGGGCGGGGATCCCGCCGAACGGTCGCGGTGGTGGTACGAGCGCGTCTACCGCCGCACGCCGCTCGGGGTGCGCGCGCTCGCGTACTTCACGTACCGATACGTGCTGCGCGGCGGTTTTCTCGACGGCCGGGAGGGATTTATCTACTACGTGCTGCAGGCGCTCTGGTACCGCGTCTTGGTCGATGCGCACGTGCTGGAAGCGCGCCGGGCCGGGGCGCCCGAGAAGCCCGCGAGCGCACCCGCGCCCTCGCGGGTCGGTCCCTCGGCGGAGCCATGAAACAGGTCGTCCTCAGTCCCCGGACCGGGGCGCTGAGCGTCGCGGACGTACCGGTGCCGCAGGGCCGGCCCGGCGCGGTGCTCGTGCACAACGCGGCGTCCGTGGTGAGCGCCGGGACGGAGCGATCGGTGATCGCGCTGGCGGGCAAGAGCCTGGTCGGGAAGGCGCGGGCGAGGCCGGACCTCGTCCGGGAGGCGCTCAATAAGATGCGCCGGGACGGGCTCCGCGCCACGGTCCGCGAGTCGTTCCGGCGCCTCGAGATGTCGCAACCGCTCGGCTACAGCAGCGCGGGCACGGTGCTCGCCGTCGGGGCCGGGGTCGAGGGGATGACTCCCGGCGACCGGGTTGTCTGCGCGGGTGCGGGCTGGGCCAACCACGCCGAGATCGTCGTCGTGCCGGCGCAGTTGTGCGTGCCGCTCCCGCCGGAGGTGTCGGCGGAAGCCGGGGCGTTCGCGATGCTCGGCGCGATCGCGCTGCACGGTGTGCGCCGCGCCGGGGTCGGTCTCGGCGAGGTCGTCGCGGTGCTCGGCCTCGGGATCCTCGGGCAGCTCACGGTCCAGCTGCTTCGCGGCGCCGGGTGCCGCGTCGTGGCGCACGACGTCGACGCCGAACGCGTCGCGCTCGCGGAGCGCCTCGGGGCGGATGCGGCGACGGTGGAGGCGGCCGCTGCCTCCGCGGCGACGCTCCGACTGTCGGGCGGGATCGGCGCCGACGCGGTGATCATCACCGCGTCCACCGCCGGCAACGGTCCGATCGAGTTCGCCGCCGAGCTCGCGCGCGTGCGGGGCACGGTCGTGATGGTTGGCGTGACTGGCATGGAGATTCCGCGCCGTCCGTTCTGGAAGAAGGAGCTCGCGTTCGTACTCTCGCGCGCCTCCGGCCCCGGCGCGGAGGAGGCGGCGTACGAGCGCCGCGGCGTGGCGTATCCGCCGGGGTATGTCCGGTGGACCGCCGGCCGCAACATGGCCGCGTTCGTCGGCGGACTCGCGCGGGGGACCGTGCGGACGGAGCCGTTGATCACCCACCGGTTCTCGATCGACCGCGCGGCCGATGCGTACGCGCTGATCCAAAGCGGCGCCCCGCATCTCGGCGTCGTCCTGCTCTATCCTGAGGAGACGCCCCGGGACCGCACGATCCCGCTTCCGCGTGCGGTCGCGTCGCGCGAGCCGGGCGCGGGCGTCGGCATCGGGGTGATCGGCAGCGGGCTGTTCGCACAGACGGTGCTGCTGCCCGCGCTGCGGCAGATCCCCGGTGTCCGGCTGCGGGGGGTCGCCGCCACCTCGGGGCTGTCGGCGCGGACCGCGGCGGATCGGCTGGGTTTCGAGTTCTGCACGACCGATCCGGACGCGGTGCTCGGCGATCCGCACGCAGGCGCGGTTGTGATCGCCACGCGCAACGACACGCACGCGTCGCTCGTGGAGGCCGCGCTGCGCGCCGGCAAGCACGTCTTCGTCGAGAAGCCGCTCGCCCTGACCCCGCAGGAACTAACGCGCGTGCTGGCCGCGTACGCGGCATCGCCCCGCGTCCTTGTGGTAGGATTCAACCGCCGCTACTCGCCAATCGTGCGGCGGATCAAGACGTTCTTGGGAGACGAGCATCCCCTGACGCTCGCCTACCACGTCAACGCCGGCGCCGTCGAAGCGGATCATTGGGTACACGATCCGGTGGAGGGCGGCGGACGCTGGCTGGGCGAGGGCGGCCACTTCGTGGATCTCCTTCAGTACCTGACCGGCGCGGACCCTGTGCAGGTCTTCGCGCGCGCCAGCGCGCCGGAGGGCGAGCCCGGGGTGTCATTCGTGATCTCGTTGGGATTTCGCGACGGGTCGGCCGGGACGATCGTGTACGCCGACGGGGCCGATCGGGCGGCGTGGCGGGAGCGGCTGGACGTGTTCGGCCGGGGAATCGCGTGTACGCTCGAGGACTTCCGGCGGGCCGCGCTCGCCCGCGGCGGCCGGGTGCGCCGGGTCACGCTCCGCGAGGCCGCGCGCGGCCACGCCGAGGAGCTGGCCGCGTGGGTCGCCGCTGTGCAGGGCGAGGCGCCGCCGCCGGTAGAGATGGCGGCGTACGCGGCGAACACGGCGTGCTGCTTCGCGGTGTTGGACTCGGTGCGCACCGGGGCGCCCGTGGCGGTAGAGGTGCCGGGGGCGGGCCGGGGCGGCGGGGATGGGGACGACGGGAGGGACCAGCGATGACGGCGGAACACAGCTACGACGGGCGCACGGTCCTGGTGACCGGGGGCGCCGGATGCATTGGGAGCAACCTTGTCTCGGCGTTGACTGAGGCCGGGGCGGCGCGGGTCTTTGTGGTCGACGACCTGTCCTCCGCCAGCCGGTGGAACATTCCGGACCATCCCACGGTGCGCTTCATCGAGGGCAGCGTGCTCGACGGAGAGACGCTGCGCTCGGCGTTCTCAGAGCGGCCCGACTACGTGTTCCACCTGGCGGCGCTGTTCGCCAACCAGAACTCGGTCGATCACCCGGAGCAGGACCTGCTGGTGAACGGCCTCGGCACGCTCAAGATGCTGGAATTCACGCAGCTCGTCGGCGTGCGGCGGTTCGTGTACGCGTCGTCGGGGTGCTCGGTGTACGGTAGCAAGGCGCCGCTGCCGCTGACGGAGGACTTCGTCTCGCTCGACCTCGACACCCCGTACCAGATCACCAAGCTTCTCGGCGAGCTCTACTGCAATTACTTCTCGAACTACTACAAGGTGCCGGTGGTGCGGACGCGGTTCTTCAACGTGTACGGCCCCGGCGAGATCCCGGGCCGGTACCGGAACGTCATCCCCAATTTCCTCTACTGGGCGATGCGGAAGGAGGCGCTCCCGATCACCGGCACCGGGGAGGAGACCCGCGACTTCACCTACGTGGGCGACATCGTCCAGGGGTTGCTCGCGGCGGGCATCTCGGAGGCCGCGGTGGGCGAAGCAGTCAACCTCGCGTCGGGGCGGGAGGTGACGGTCCAGACCCTCGCCACGCTGATCAACGGGATCACGGACAACTCCGCCGGCGTGCGCTACGTGGGGCGGCGTTCGTGGGATCATATCACGAGGCGGCGCGCCTCGGTGGAGAAGGCGGGGCAGTTGCTCGGGTATCATCCGGGCACCGACTTCGAGGCCGGCGTCCGGCGCACGCGCGAGTGGTTCATGACGCACTGGGACCGCATCGCCCAGGACGCGCGGTTCTAGGGGAGGACGGACGGTGATGCATGCGATCGTGCTCGCCGGCGGCAAGGGGGAGCGCCTCCGGCCGTTCACCGAGGACCGGCCGAAGCCCATGGTGGAGATCATGGGGATCCCGATCCTCGGATATCAGCTGCAGTGGCTCGCGGGGCAGGGGGTCACCGACGTGGTGATTTCGTGCGGGTACCGCCACGAGGTCATCGAAAGCTACTTCGGCGACGGGGCGCGTCTCGGGCTTCGGATCGCGTACGCGGTCGAGCGGGAACCGCTCGGTCGGGGCGGCGCGCTCAAGCTCGCGCTGTCGCAGGTGCCCGAAGGCGCCGACGCCGTCATCGCGACCAACGGCGACATCATCACGAACCTGCGCCTCACCCCCGTGCTCGAGGGGCACCTCGCTCGGCGGATGCTGGCGACGGTCGTGCTGACGCCGTTCGTGAGCCCCTACGGCATCGTGGACGTCGACGCCGACGATCTCGTCACGCAGTTTCTCGAGAAGCCCCGGCTTCCGTACTGGATCAACGCCGGGGTGTACGTGCTCTCGCCCTCGCTGCGCGACCGGTTGCCGGAGCGGGGCGATCACGAGACGACGACGTTCCCCGAGTTGGCGAAGGCGCGGCGCCTGGGCGCGTTTCGGTCCGAGGCGTACTGGCGGGGCGTGGACACGATCAAGGACGTCACGGAGGTCGGCTCGGAGCTGCAGGGTCGGCTGCTGAGCTTCTTCCGCGAAGGCTGAGGAGGCGGTGCGATGAACGCCATCATTCCGGTCGCCGGCCAGGGGAAGCGGTTGCGTCCGCATACGCACACGCAGCCGAAGGTCCTGATGAACGTCGCGGGTAAGCCCATCCTCGCGTACATCCTCGATGATTTGCGCGATCTCGGCGTCGACGAGATCGTCTTTGTCGTCGGCTACCTCGCCGAGAAGGTGGAGGAGTTCGTCAAGGAGCAGTACGCGTTCCGGGCGCACTTCGTCTATCAGGACGAGCCGAAGGGGAACGGGCACGCGATCTATCTCGCCCGCGAGCACCTCACGGGCCCCACGCTGATCGTGTTTGGGGACACGATCGTCGAGGCGGACCTGCACGCGGCCGTCCGGATGCCGCACTCGGCGATCGGTGTGCACCGCGTCCAGGATCCGCGCGCCTTCGGCGTCGTTGAGCTGGACACTGACGGGTTCGTGCGGCATCTGTGGGAGAAGCCAGAGACACCGCCGAGCGACCTCGCGGTCGTGGGCGTGTATATGATTCAGCGCCCGGCGCCGTTCCGCGCGGCGCTCGAGCGACTGGTGGACGAACGGCACGTCGTGCGCGGTGAGTACTGGCTCGCCGACGCCCTGCAGCTCATGATCGATGGAGGCGAGCACCTCCGGACGTTCCCCGTGAACGGCTGGTACGACTGCGGGACGCCGTCCGCCCTGCTGCACGCCAACCACGCGCTGCTCGAACGCGCCCCGCTGCCGATCCAGGTGCCCGGCTCGGTCGTGATCCCGCCGGCGTTTGTCGCGGAGACCGCTGTCGTGGAGGCATCGGTGGTCGGGCCCTACGTGACCGTGGCCGAGGGTGCGCGCGTGGTCAACGCCGTGATCCAGGAGAGCATCATCAACGCGAACGCGCGCGTGGAACGCGTGCTACTCGACCGCTCGATTATCGGGGAAAACGCCGCGATCACCGGGCGGCTCGGACGCATCAACCTCGGCGACAGTTCAGAAGTCGAGCTCTCCTGACGCGACCCGGCGCGATGCCGGACGGGGAGGCGCGCAACCGCTCCTTCCTCGCCGCCGGGCCGCGCTTGTGCGGCGGGGATCTACGGCTCCACTCGCAGGCGGGACCACACCGCGCGTGCGGTTTCAACCGCCGCCCACCCAAGACATAGCCCGCCGAGGACGTCGCTCGCCCAGTGGTCGCCCAGGTACACGAGGGACGCCATCATCGATCCCACGACCGCGATCGCGGCGACGGGCGCGCCGCGCAGCACCGTCCCCGCGATAAACGTCGCCCGCAGCGTATGGCCCGAGGGGAAACTGAACGGCGTCGGGACGCTGATCCCCATCCGGAAGACGTGGCGCTGCAGGGCGTCCGGCGGCCCGGGATGCGGCACCAGGTGTTTCAGTGCCACGGCGAGCAGGCTCAGCACGACGAGGCTCCCCGCGAGCCCGAACGCCGCCTCGGCCCGCGTCCGGTCCCGGCGGAGGAGGAGCAGCCCGGCGAGGGCGGCGCCCGCGACGACGACTTCGGCGTTGCCGGCGAAGACGTAGAGCGCGGTCGGGAGGTCTGGCGCCGGCGCTGCGCGGTGCACCCAGGTCGTGACGGCGACGTCCCACCGGTGGCCGGTCTCATGGGCGGCGACGGCCGCGAGTGCCAGGAACAGAATGAGCGAGGCGATCAGGCGGGCCGGAGACGCGCGCATGGGCGGATCTCTTCGGGAGGCCGCGGGCGTTTCCCCGCGGCCTCCCGTGTGTCCGATGGGGGCCGCGGGCGCAGGCCATCGACAGACGAGCGCTGTGAGGCTACACTTGGGGCGCGGGAGAAGGGTATCATCGCGAGCGCACGCGTTTGACGGTCTGGAGAGCCGCATGATACAATCCCGGGTGCTGTCGACGCGCGCGGGCCTCCACCGGTGCCGCGCGCGAGCTGTGAGGGGGACCAGATGCGCACGATCATGGCAAAGCCGGGCGAACACCAGCGGTGGTACGTCGTGGACGCAAAGGGGCAGGTGCTTGGTCGTCTGGCCAGCCGCGTCGCCGCCGTGCTGCGGGGGAAGGCGAGGCCGACGTTCACGCCGTCTGTGAGCGGAGACTACGTCGTCATCATCAACGCCGACAAGATCCGCCTGACCGGACGCAAGGCGCAGCAGAAGATGTACCATCGACACTCCGGCTACCCGGGCGGACTTCGGGCGACGCCGGCGGGCAAGATGCTGCAGCGGCATCCCGAGACGGTCCTCAAAGAGGCGGTGCGCGGCATGCTGCCGAAGACGCCGCTCGGGCGTGAGTGCCTGCGGAAGCTGCGCGTGTACCGGGGCGATGCGCACCGGCACGCGGCCCAGCAGCCCGTCGCGCTCGAACTGCCGCGGCGGGGCGAGACCTCGACGAAGGGACGTGACCAGTGATGGAAGCGCCGGTGATGACGTTGGCCGCGGGCGGCCGTAAGGAGGCCACGGCGCGGGTTCGGTTGGTGCCGGGGAGCGGGACGATCACGGTGAACGGGCGCGCGGTCGAGCAGCACTTCCCGAAGGGGCCGTTGCTCACCTCGATTCGCCAGGCGTTCGTCGTGTCGAACGCTGAGGGACGGTTCGACGTGATCGCGGACGTCCGCGGGGGCGGCGTCGTGGGCCAGGCGGGCGCGATCCGGCTCGGGATCGCGCGCGCGCTGCTGTCGCTCGACGGTGAACTCCGGTCCCCGCTGCGCAAGGCGGGTCTCCTGACGCGCGACCCGCGGCAGAAGGAACGCAAGAAGTACGGCCACAAGCGTGCGCGCAAGGGGTTCCAATACTCGAAGCGGTAGCGGCAGGTCGCGACGGGCGGCGCTTTGAGCGTCGCCCGTCGCACGCTCTACGCGCCATACCGGCATTCATCGCAGCCTGAGCTGCTCCGGTCTAACGGACGCCCGTCCCGGGCACGAAATAAGCGGCACCAACGGGATGGGGCGAAAGGGGAAGCGGAGCATGCGCGTCGTCGCATGGGTCATGATCGGGGTAGGCGCGCTGGGCGTCGCGCTCGCGGCCGCATTGCCGGCCGACGCAACGACCCGGTACACCGTCGCTTCGCACGATACTCTCTACAGCATCGCTCGGCACTTCGGCGTGCCCGTGTCACTGCTGATCGAAGCCAACGGCCTCGCCGATCCGTCGAGGCTCAACGTCGGTGAGGTGCTCACGATCCCGGATTCCGCCTCGCCCGGTCACGCCGCAGCGGGCCCCGCGTCACTACCGTCCCGCGGCGCGGGCTGGGGCGCCACCGTTCCGCCGACCGGCTCCATCGGTTCAGAGGGAGGCGGTGAGTCGTCTGGATCGCCCAGTACCATCGGCTCGCTGCTGGCGACGACCTCCCGCGCTCCCGCCGTTCCACCGGCGTCGTCCCCGACGACGTACATCGTGCAGCCGGGGGATACGCTCTATCACCTCGCGCGGATGCACGGGCTGACCGTCGCCGAGCTGCAGGACGCCAATCGCTTGGGCGCATCCGGCACCCTGCACGTGGGACAGGCGCTCGTGATTCCCACAGGCGGCCGCAGCGCGGGGCCGTCGACGCCCCAGGCGTCGTTGGGCGATCTTGTGGCGGTCGCGGAGCCGCCCGCAGTGGCGCCAGGCGCGGGCTCGAGTGCGGTCGGGCGCTACGGCGACACGCTGACGGTTCCCGGTCGCGCGACGCCGGGCATGGGAACCCCTGTGCCGCTGTCGATGCGGGCCACCTTGCTGGCGCGACGAACGGTCGCCACGGCCATGCAGTACCTCGGCACGCCCTACGTCTGGGGCGGGACGAGCCGGGCGGGCGTGGATTGTTCCGGTCTGGTGTACCTCGTCTATGCGCCCTACGTCCCCGGTCTCCCGCGCCTGTCGTACGATCAGTGGGCGACGGGCGTTCCCGTTAGCCCGAACGCCCTGGCCCCTGGAGACCTGGTGTTCTTCGACACCGACGGCAGCGGCGCGTCCCACGTCGGCATCTACATCGGCGACGGGCGGTTCGTGCACGCGTCCGGCACCGCTCACCGCGTCGTGGTCGACGGCTTCGACGAATCGTACTACGTCTCGCACTACCTGGGGGCCCGCCGCATCCTGTAGATCGCGCGTGCGGCACCCGGTCCCCGGACCGATCCTGAACGAGACGCCGCCTCTCGCCGTGGGGACATGTTGCCACGGTCCGCGGCGTCGTGCGGCGCGCGACTGTGTCCTCGAGGGACGCTCGCTGCCTCGGGTTCCCGGTGACTACGAGAGCGCGATCGCAGGCGACCGACGCCGCGCTCGACGCGCACACGCGTCCACGGCGCGGGGCGATGGGCCCGCGTAGACGCGACCTCCGTGTTGCATTATTATGATCCGAGGATGTATAATTATGCATCACCAACATGCCTCGAACCCAAAGCGGCGGAGGGGAGCGCGGACCGTGGAGAGGCCGTACGCGGTGGAGCGGGCACAGGTCGAGCTGCGGGGGCGGGACTTCCTCGCGATCCGCGATCTCGACGTCCAGGAAATGCGCACCGTGCTGGCCGTGGCGGCGGAGCTGAAGCAGCGCGGCCGCCACGGTGACCGCCCACCGCTCCTCGCCGGCAAAGTGCTGGCGCTCGTGTTTGCCAAGCCGTCGCTTCGCACCCACGTGACCTTCGAGACGGCGATGCTGCACCTCGGCGGCCACGGGATCTATCTCGACTCGCGGAGCATCGGCATGGGGACCCGGGAGTCGTACCCCGACATCGCCCGCAATCTCGAGCGGTGGGTGGACGGGATCGCCGCGCGCACCTTCGCGCACGCGAACGTGGTGGCGCTGGCCGCGCACGCCCGCGTCCCGGTGATCAACGCGCTGTCGGACTGGGAGCACCCGTGTCAGGCGCTGGCCGCGTTGCTGACGATCGAGGAGCGCTTCGGACGCGTGGGCGGCGTCCGGATCGCGTGGATCGGCGACGGGAACAACGTGCTTCGCTCGCTCGTCCTTGGCGCCGTCCGGCTCGGAGCGTCGATGGCGATCGCCACGCCGCCGGGGTACGAGCTCGACGCGGAGACCTTGCGGGATGCGCGGGTGTGCGCTGCGGACGGCGCGACCGTCGACGTGACCGACGATCCGGTGTGGGCCGTGCGGGACGCGGATCTCGTGTACACCGACGTCTGGACGAGCATGGGGCAGGAGGCCGAGCTCGAGGGCCGGCGCCGCGCGTTCTCGCGGTACCAGGTCAATGCCGCGCTGCTCGCCCACGCCCCGCGCCATGCGGTCGTCTCGCACTGCCTCCCCGCCCATCGCGGCGAGGAGATCACCGACGAGCTGCTGGACGGGCCGCGCGCGGTGGCGTTTGACGAAGCGGAAAACCGCCTGCACGTGCAGAAGTCCCTTCTCGCGTTGGCGTTGTAAGGGGGTTGCGCGCCCCGATCGACCGGCGCCGCGCCGGAGGTGGCCGGGATGCCCTGGCCGGTACCGTTTCCGCTTCGCGTGTGGGACCTCGTCGACATCCTGGTCGTCACGATCATCGTCTACCAGGTGTTGATGCTGATTCGCGGCACCCGGGCGGTGCAGCTTGTCAGCGGGCTGGCCGTCCTGTTCGGCGTGTACGTGGTCAGCCGCTGGTTGGGCCTGTACACGCTGCAGTGGCTGTTGGGCTACGTTGGTTTGGTCGTCCCGATCGCGCTGCTGATCCTGTTCCAGCCGGAGCTGCGGCGCATGCTCGAGCAGCTCGGCCGGGGCGGCGTCTCGCTCGTGGGGCTGAGTCCCCACGGGCTGGACCGCGAAGCCGCGATCCGGCTCATCAACGACGTCACACGGGCGGCGCGCGTGCTCGGCTCCCGCAAGATCGGCGCGCTCATCGTGCTCGAGCGCCAGGTCGGCCTGCAGGACGTGATCGACACGGGGATCCGTGTGGACGGGGTTGTGACGGTGCAGTTGCTGATCAACATCTTCTATCCCAACACCCCGCTGCACGACGGCGCGTTGATCCTGCGGGGAAACCGCGTTGCGGCCGCGGGCTGCCTGCTCCCGCTGAGCGAACGCCCCGGGCTGGCCAGGGGGATGGGCACGCGCCACCGCGCGGCGCTGGGCATCACGGAAGACACGGACGCCGTCGCGGTCGTGGTGTCTGAGGAAACCGGGACGATCTCGCTCGCCCGGGAAGGACGCGTACGGCGCGGCCTGAGCGAGGAAGAGCTCAAGGTGGCCCTGCTCGCGCTCGCCGGCCCGGCGCCGATGCGAGCCGGCGTGTTTCACGTGCCGCGCGTGCCGCCGCTCCGCGTGCCAGCGTTCTGGCCGTGGAGGAAGGAGGCATGAGGCGGCGGTTCGCCAACACGCGATTCGTCTACGCGGTGCTCTCCGTCGTGATCGCGACCGTGATGTGGCTCTATGTGGCCACGGCGCAGAACCCGCTCGTCGAGCGCATCATGACGCTCGACCTCCACGTGCGCGGGCTGGGCGCGTCCGAGGTGGTGGTGCAGGCGCCCAGTCGCGTGCAGGTGCATCTGCAGGGACCGCGCTCCGCGCTCGCCCTGCTCACGCCGGCGCTGCTTGACGCGTCCGTGGATCTCAGCGGGCTCCGCCCCGGCGAGCACCGGGAGCCGGTCTACATCGCCGCGCCTCCCGAGGTGCGCGTCGTCGAGCGGACCCCGGCCGAGGCCGTCGTGGTGATCGACGCGCTCATGCGGCAGCGGTTCGCGGTCGAGGTCAGCCTGATCGGCGTGCCGCCCCCCGGAGTGACGCTGGGCACGCCGCGCGTCCAGCCCGATCACGTCGCGATCAGCGGCGCGGCGACGCAGGTGCAGGAGGTGCGGCACGTCGTCGTGACGCTCGACACCTCCCAGCTGCGACAGCAGCTCTTCAGCTCGGTCCCCGTGCACCTGCTCGACGCGACCGGCCAGGAGGTGCGCGGCCTGACGATCGATCCGTCGATCGTGCAGGCGACGCTGCCCGTGCGCGAGGGGACGATCACCAAGATCGTGCCCGTGGTGCCGGCGCTCGTCGGATCGCCGGCCTCGGGGCTCGCCGTGACCGGCGTCACGATCACGCCGCAGACCGTCGCAGTGTCGGGGTCGGTGACCGCGCTGCAGGCGATCCAGACCGCGACCACCGCGCCGATCGACATCGGCGGCGCGCGCAGCGACGTGACGCGGAAGGTGGCGTTGGCCCTCCCGCAGGGCAGCGCCGCCCAAACCCAACAGGTCACGGTCGTCGTGCGCATCGGCCGGATGCTGCTCTCTCGGGTCCTCCCGGGGGTGCCGGTGCGCATCTCGGGCGTGCCCAAGGGCTCGGCCGCGCGGGCGGCGCCAGACCACGTGGACGTCCAGGTTGAGGGCCCGCAGGACGCCGTGCAGCGGCTCGCGCCGTCCGCCCTCATGGTCGAGGTGGACGCCTCCGGGCCCGCACGCGGCGCCCGCCGTGTGGCGCCGCGCGTCGTCCTGCCGAACGGCGTCCGGCTGCTCGCAATCACGCCGGCCCAGATCACCCTGACCGTGGCGCCGTAGCCGCGATGGGGCGGTTCTTTGGGACGGACGGCATCCGCGGCGTCGCCAACGCCGATCTGTCCACCGACCTCGTGGACCGGCTCGGCCGCGCGGCGGTGCACGTGCTCTCGCCCGGCGGCCGGGGACGGTTCGCGGTCGGCCGCGATCCGCGCATCTCGGGTGACCTGCTCGAGGCCGCGCTCGTCGCGGCGTGTTGTTCTGCGGGCGCCGACGTGCTCCGCCTCGGCGTCCTGCCGACGCCGGGGATCGCGTTGCTGACGCGCGATCTCGACGTGCACGCCGGGGCCGTAATCTCCGCGTCGCACAATCCGATGGAGGACAACGGCGTCAAGCTGTTCGCACCGACCGGGTTCAAGTTCCCGGACGAGATGGAGGCGCGGATCGAGGTGATGATGGACGAGGCTCCGTCGTTGCCGCGGCCGACCGGGGCGGCCGTCGGCCGCATCCAGGATGTGGCCGACGCAGCGGAGCGGTACCTCGCCTACTTGGTCGGGCTCGCCGGGGCGCGGCTCGACGGCTGGCGCATCGCGGTGGACTGCGCGAACGGCGCGACCGCGCACGTCGCGCCGCGGCTGTGGGAGCGCCTCGGCGCAACCGTGATTCCCCTGCACGCCTCCCCCAACGGCACGAACATCAACGCCGGCTGCGGGTCCACGCATCCGGAGGTGATCCAGGCGGCGGTCCTCGAACACCAGGCCGACCTGGGGTTTGCGCACGACGGGGACGGCGACCGCGTGATCGCGGCGGATCGCCGCGGCCGCGTGCTCGACGGCGACACGATCATGGGCATCACCGCGCTTCACCATGCGGCGCGGGGCACGCTGCCCGGCAACCTGCTCGTGGCGACGGTGATGACCAACATGGGGATCGAGGTCGCCCTGCACGCGCGCGGCGTCCGTCTCGAGCGCGCGCGCGTGGGCGACCGGTATGTGTTGGAGCGGATGCTCGAAACCGGCGCGCGCGTCGGCGGAGAGCAGAGCGGACACGTGATCTTTCTCGACCATGCGACGACCGGAGACGGGTTGGTGACCGCGCTGCAGCTCATGAACGTGCTGCTGGAATCGGGCCGCCCCGTGGAGGAACACGCCGAACCGTTCCTGCACCGGTTCCCACAGATCTTGCTCAACGTGCGCGTCCAGTTTCCGGAGCGCTGGCAGGACGACCCCGAGATTCTCGCCGCGGTCGCCGACGCGGAGCGGCGCCTCGCGGGGCGTGGGCGCGTGCTCGTCCGCGCGTCCGGCACCGAGCCGTTGGTGCGCGTGATGACCGAATGCGACGTCGCCGCGCTCGCGCACGAGACGGCGCGGAGCCTCGTCGACCTCATCGCGCGGCGGCTCGACGGGACGGTGACGACGCGTGATCCGTCTGCGTGACACGAACACACGTACGATATATTGACCTGGAATAGTTCGACCTTGCGGGATCGTCCTTGAGGCAATGGTGATCGAGGCCTGGATGCGGTATCATGGGCACGTGCTTTGATCGGCCGCACCAGGGTGTCGCGACACCCGGACGGCAGGAAGGGGGTGGCGGGGGACGTCGTCTTCACAGAAGCGCCGGAACTCGCCTGTAGTTGAGGGCGAGTTGACGAGGTAGGGGATCTCGAGCGGAGCCATCGGCTCCCATTCGGCGGGTGACCCTAGGCCAGGTCCAGGCCTCA
>DATGJN010000082.1 GCA_035295165.1 bacterium | reverse complement strand
CCGCGGGATCTTCGCCCCCAGCGCCTGGAACTTCTTCGGATGCCGCAGGAACTCGATGATCTCCTCGAGCTCCTCCTTCGCTTCTTCCACCCCCGCCACGTCCTCGAACGTGACCCGCGTCTTCGCCTCCGTGTGCAGCCGCGCCCGGCTCTTCAAGAGCGACAGGGCCTCCGGTCCCCCGGACGCGCGGCTCTGCCGCCCCGCCAACAGGACGAACAGCACGACCATCGGCAGCATCACCGCGATCCAAGGACCGAGGGTGAAATGGCCGCCGGGTTCGACCGTGATCGACGCGCCTCTCGCGCGGAGAAGCGCGAGCACGCTGGCATCGTTCGGCGGGAGATACGTGTGGAACGGGCGTTGTCCAGGCAACGCTCCGAGGACCTCGTTGTCGCCACTCCGCCAGACCACGTCCGTGACCGTGCCGGCGCGGATGAGGTCGAGGAGCCGACTATAGGAGACCCCGGTGTCCGAGGCCGGCAGCTTCTCCGACAGGACCAGCCCCAGCATGATCGCCGCAACGATGGCGAGCGCGATCCATAGCCCCGCCCACAGTCGTGCGCGCACCGTCATTCGAGGCTCCGTCCCTTCGTTGGCCCATGCCACGCCGCAACGGCTGTGGCGGTCCGCGAATACGACCCTATTGCTCTCAGAGTAGACGGGTCTGGTGGCGTCGCCTATCCGGTCCCGGGCGGATTCGCATCCGGTCTCGGGCCCATACGCCGACGACGAAAGCCGAGGCTGATACGCCCCGGCCCCCGTGTTGCCCAAGCCCGTCTGTGGCGTTACAGTTCCTTCACCAGCGTCACGTCTGCGGCTTCGCGCCGTCCGTCGTGGTCCACGATCTCGAGTTCGACCGGCTGTCCCTCGTTGAGGACCCGGGGTCCCGCCGCGTTGATGGCCGACTCGTGTACGAAGACATCGCGCTCGCCTTCGACGCGGATAAACCCGAAGCCGCTCACGCGGTTGAACCACCGCACCGTGCCTTGGACGCGCTTGATCTGCGTCGACGATGGCATGGACGTCACCTCACTTGGCGCACGCGACCGTTCCGAATCGACCATGGTTCCTTGCCTCCCCACCACTACTAAGTTTAGGCTAGCGTGTTCGCGGCTTGTCCTCCATCGGACGGCGACCCGATTTGCGTTCTCAGCGAGTCGGCGGCGCGCCGGCGCAAATCGGGTCCCCGCCGGATGCCGGGCGGTGGCCCAGGGATGTAGCGTAAAGTCGAAAGGGTGTGTCGTTACAAGTACCGATCCGGCGGGGAGGAGGCGGCGATGCGCGTCGATCTCGACCTTCCGGAGAATCTCGGGGCGGAGGTGACGGCCGGAGCGACGCGGAATTATCTCGCGTTCCGCGCGTCCTCGCCGAAACCCGCACGGGAAGCCGACCACCACCGTCACTTGCTGCGCTTCTACGTCGCACGCACGCTGGCGAGATCGGGGTATCACACGCTGCTGGTTCGGCCGGTTGTGCGCGTCGGCCAGCGCAGGCTGCGCGTGGACGTGGCGGCGCGGCGGGGCACGCAGGTAGTGCTCGCGCTGTGCGACCATCCGGAGACGACGCCGGAGACGACGCCGGAAACGCTGGCCACGCTGTCGGTTCTGACCCGGGCCGACCACGTCGAGGTGCTGTTAGTTCGCCACGCGACGTCCGGGATCGACGCCGACCTCTGTCGACGCTTGCGCGCGCAGTTCGCACTGCCGGAGTTTCGACTCGTTTCCGTGGCGCTGCCTCCGTTTGACGATCCGCTCGAGTGCGACACCTGGATCTACGCGGAAACCCTCAGAGAGGGCGTACCCTAGGGCGACGGACACACACTTCGCGCCGGCGTCGGTCACGCCCGACGCCGGCGCTAGGCGTCATCACCCGGGCAACTAGCGAAGCAGGTCTGTGAAACCCCGGACCTTCCGATCGTCGGTGCGGAAGCGGAGACCGATGGCGTCGACGTCGACGACCCCCGCGACCGTCGCGGCCCGCCGCTTTGCCAGATCCGCGTCCGCCCGGGTTTCCAGCATGCCCGTAAGCGTCACGACGCCGTTGCGCGTCGTGACCGTGATATCCGCCGGATCGATCCACAGATCGTGCTGGAGGCTCCATCGCACTTCCTGGCTCACCGCTTCGTCCGGGCGGGCCAGCGTCCTTAGAATGTCGGCGCGCGTGACGATCCCGACGACACGCCCTCCCTCGATGATCGGCACCCGGTTGACGGCCCGGGTGGTCATGAGATGGACCAGTTCGCGCAGCGTGACCTCCGGGCCCGCGGTCACGACCTGATCGGTCATCAGTTCTTCCGCCGTGCGCGCGTGCAGCTTCGGCGTCGTACCCAGCGTGCTTGCCAGCCGGTCGAACAATCCGAAGCGGGTGCCCTCGTCCGGTGTGCCGTACTCGAGCTTCGTGAGGAAGTCCGATTCAGAGATGATACCGCACAGCCGGTCGTCTCGCTCGATTACCGGAACCCCGCTGATGTGGTGCGCGGCCATCGTCTCAGCGATCTCCTTGAGCGGGGCGTCCCGGTATACCGTCACGACGGGGGTGCTCATGACCTCACGCGCACGCATCGTCGGTCTCCTTTCTGTCCGTGTCCCTCAATTTTGCTTTCGCGCCGCTCGCGGCACCTGCTGTGCACCGCTGCGACCGGGGGCGCCCGACCCCTGTCGGACAGACCCGCTCGGCCGTCGATCCGTTTCTTCGCGGCCACCTTCAGGATAGCCGCGGCCCGGGCCCGCTGCCATCGGGTGGCGGGCTGATATCGTTGAGGCCTCCGGGACAAGGCCCGGCGTCTCTCGCCCAAATCGGTCCCGCACCCGATCCCGCCGGCCGGACGCCGATGCTAGGCTGTACACGGACGGACGGCACGGTCCAGATCCGGAAGGTGGTGTCGCGATGGAAGCGCGAGAAATCATGACCCGGGACGTCGTCACGCTCGCCCCTGACATGTCGGTCACGGAGGCACAGGACGCCCTGCTTCACTACCGGATTCACGGGGCGCCCGTCGTGGACGATGCCGGACAGATGATCGGTATGGTCAGTTTCACGGACCTGTCCTCGCGTCCCGGCCGGAAGGTGCGCGAGGTGATGACCCCCGATCCGCTCTCGGTCGGCGAGGACACGACGGTCGAGGACGTGGCCGCGCTCATGCTCGATCAGATGGTGCGTCGCGTCCCCGTGGTCGAGGGTGGACGCGTAGTCGGCATGGTGAGCGCGAGCGACATCATTCAGGTGTTCCTGAATCTGCACGAACGGACGCCGCGGGGGAACGCACGCCGTGCGGGCCCGGGTGCCGTGGTCGAGCAGGCGCCGCGGCGGACCGTCGCGGTGCCCCGGCGGGCGCCGCGACGAACGGCCGTCACCGGCGGGCGCCGTAGGGAGGGATCACGATGATGCGGATTCTGCTCGCGACCGACGGATCGCCTCACGCGCTGCGCGCGGCCGCGTTCGTTGCGCGGCTGACGCGGGAGGTGCGGGAGGCCGAGGTGACCGTCGTCAATGTCGGCCACGTGCCGACGGTGGCATTCGGCGGGCCCGGGGCCGGCGCGATGGTGGACTTCGGGATCCTCGAGGAAGGCCTTGAGCGCGCCGGCCACGAGATCCTGGACACCACCGTGCTCGAGCTCACAGGGGTCGACGCGCCGGTCGTCAAGGAGTATCGTCGCGGCGATCCTGCGTCCCAGATCCTCGAAGCCGCGAAGGCCAAGGGAGCCGATCTGATCGTGATCGGTAGCCGCGGGCTCGGCCAGTTGGGCGGCTTGATCCTCGGCAGCGTGAGCGAGCGCGTCTTGCACGCAGCCCACACGCCCGTGCTGATCGTGCGGTAGCGATTGTCCGGGCGACCGGGAACGGGGGGGACCGGTCGCTCGGGGCCGCGCACGGACGAGCCGGTGGGACGATCACCGGCGGGCGGACCACAGGAGGTCGCGATGAAGAAGCGGTTGGTCACCGCCAAGAAGATCTCGAAGTCCAGACTGGTTCGCGCGATCGAGAAGGGGCAGGCCCCGTTTCACGGGGCGCGGAGCCGGCGGGGCGCCAAAGACGCGAAGGACTTGCGAGGGGTCAAAGGGCTGCTGCTGAAGAACGCTGAAGAAGACGCGGATCGCGGGCTCGAGCCGTCCTGAGGGCGCCCGCGGGGCGGAGGGCAGCGGATGCGCGGGATGGTGTTTGACCGCCCGGGCGCGCCGTTGCGCCTGGCCGATGTGGCACGCCCGTCGCCCGGTCCGGGAGAGGTGCTGGTCCGCGTTCACGCGTGCGGCGTGTGCCGGACGGATCTGCACATCGTGGACGGCGAGCTGTCCCGGCCAAAGATCTCGCTCATTCCCGGTCACCAGATCGTCGGAGTGATCGAAGCGATGGGTACGTCCGTCGCCGGCCTGGCGGTGGGCGACCGCGTCGGTGTGCCATGGCTGGGGTGGACGTGCGGCCGGTGCCGGTACTGCCGGTCGGGTCGCGAGAACCTGTGCGACGAGGCGCGGTTCACCGGATACCAGATCGATGGTGGATACGCGGAGTACGCCGTCGCCGATGGCCGCTACTGTTTCGCGATTCCCGCCGGGTACGCCGATTTGCAGGCGGCGCCGCTGCTGTGCGCCGGGCTCATCGGCTACCGGTGCCTGCGATTGGCCGGCGACGCCGAGCGGTTGGGGCTGTACGGATTCGGCGCGGCGGCGCACATCGTAACGCAGGTCGCGCGCCACCAGGGCCGGCGCGTTTTCGCCTTCACGAGCCCCGGGGATGCGGCCGCGCAGGAATTCGCGAGGTCCCTCGGGGTCGTATGGGCCGGTGACTCGCTGCAGACCCCTCCGGAGCCGCTGGACGCCGCCATCATCTTTGCCCCCGTGGGCCGGCTCGTCCCCGCCGCGCTCCGCGCGGTGGTCAAGGCCGGGACGGTGGTCTGCGGCGGCATTCACATGACGGAGATCCCGGCGTTCCCGTACGACGTCCTGTGGGGCGAGCGCATCCTCCGGTCCGTGGCGAATCTCACCCGGCAGGACGCTCAGGAGTTTCTGGCCCTCGCCCCGGTCGTCCCGGTGCGCACCGAGGTACAACCGTTTCCGTTGGACGCCGCGAACGCCGCGCTCGACACCCTGCGGGCCGGCCGCGTGCGCGGCGCCGCCGTGCTGACGATCGACTGAGCCTCCGGCGGCGCGCTCGCGCGCCGACCAACGCTAGGCGGAGCGGCCGCCGTTCCGCACGACGAGGACTGGCACGGGCGCGTGCCTGACCACGTGTTCGGCAACGCTGCCCATAAACAGTTGCGAGACTCCGCGGCGCCCGTGGCTGCCGACGACGATCAGGTCGGCGCCGGCCTCCCGCGCGGCCGCGGCGATGGCCTCGCGTGGATGTCCCGCCCGCACGATCCGCTGAGTGATCTCCGGAGCGCCTGGCGCCACGGCGTCGAGCGACGCCCGCGCGAGTTCCTCGACCTCCTTCGCGACCTCGGCTGGCACGGGGGCCGGAAACACGGCGGGGCCGCTCAGCGGGACCCAGGTGGACCCGAGGTCCACGACGTGGAGGAGCGTCACTTGCGCGCCGCACGCGCGCGCGAGCGTTCGAGCCCACTCGAGGGCGAGCGCCGCGCTCTCCGAGAAGTCTATCGCTACCAGAATGCGCCGGACGGTCGGCGTCGTCATGATCCCTCCAGAGCCGCATCGATGGGCAGCTACTTCCGTCCGGCCCCGCCGCGTCCCTTGTCCTCGAGGCGTCCCGGACACAAAAGTTAGGGAGCGCACATCTGGTGCAGCCGGTGCCGTCTTTGGCTCGCCCCAGGGCCTACTGTCGGCTGGTGCTCTCCGGGATTTCCCCGCCCAGAGTGAACATGGCCAACTGTCGGACATCCCAGGCCGCGCGTTTGACTCGGCACATCGCCGCGTGCGCTCCACCAGTACTGTAGCGTCTAACCCGCCGATTGGCTATCGGGTCGTGGGAGTATTTCGAGAGCATTCCGGAAGACCGCCCGAAAATGCATTTCGGACCCGATTGTGCTCTCGGGATCGTCGGCGTAGCGTGAAAATGAGGCGGGGCGCGTTGGGCGTAGGGGAGGTGAGGGCGATGAAGCTTGTGCGATGGAGCCCTGTCTGGGACGTGGATACACTGCAGCGGTCCGTCGATAGGCTGTTCGACGAGGTGTTCACCAGGCCGCCACTACCTGCTCTGGCTTCGGCGGAGTGGGAACCGCCGGTCGAGGTGTATGAGACCGGTGGAGAAGTCGTGGTGCGAGCCGAGCTGCCGAACATCGATCCGAAGTTCCTCGATATTACGGTCGCCGGGGATGCGGTAACGATCAAGGGTGAAGTCAAGCGGGAGACCGAGCAGAAAGACCGCAACTACTACCGCCGGGAGCTCCGCTACGGTGCATTTGTGCGGATGATTCCGCTGCGGGTCGAGGTGAAGGGCGCGGAGGCGGTGGCCCAATACAAGGATGGGATCCTGGAGGTCAAGATCCCGAAGGCCACCGAGGCCAAGCCGGTATCGGTCAAAGTGCAGGCCGCGTAGCGGCAGCGTCGAGGTCATCGTCTGGGGGGAGGTCAGGACGGCCTTCCCCGTCTTTTTGTGTGCACGGCGTCGGGCCACGGCCGGACGGCGCAATCGGGTGGCCGGAGGATGGCGCCGGTCCCCGGGCGCGGGGTAGGATGGTTCCGGCAGGGTAGGGGTGCTGAGAGAGCGCGCGGAGGAGTGAGCGATGCGGCGAATCGGGGTGCTGACGAGCGGAGGAGACGCGCCCGGCATGAACGCGGCGATCCGCGCCGTCGTGCGGCTGGCGATCGCGCGGGATACGACCGTGGTCGGGATCCGACACGGGTACGCCGGGTTGATGGTCGGCGACACGGTGCCGCTGGACTCCGGCGCCGTCGGCGGGATCATCGAGACGGGAGGAACGATCCTTCGCAGCGCCCGGTGTCCGGAGTTCGCGACGGACGCCGGACGGGAGGCGGCCCTTCAGGCGTGGCGCCGTCTGGACCTGGACGGCTTGGTCGTGATCGGCGGAAACGGCACCCAGGCGGGCGCGCTGGCGCTGTACCGGCGCGGCGTGGCGGTCGTGGGGATCTCCTCGACGATCGACAACGACATCCCCGGGAGCGAGATGACGATCGGCGCGGACACCGCGCTCAACACCATCGTCGAGGCGATCGACCGCATCCGGGACACCGCGTCGGCCCACGAGCGCACGTTCGTCGTTGAGACGATGGGACGGGGTTGTGGGTGGCTCGCGCTCCACGCTGGCCTCGCGACGGGCGCGGATGTGGTGCTCATTCCGGAGGTCCCGTGGACGCTCGACCAGGTGGTCACGCGAGTCCTGGCGCGGCAGCGGGCGCAGAAGGCCCATACGGTCGTCGTCGTGGCCGAGGGTGCAGGCGACGGCGCGGCGATTGCCGGGCAGCTGAGCCAAGCGGTCGGGATGCAGATGCGCGCGACCGTGCTCGGTCACGTGCAGCGAGGAGGCGCGCCGACGGCGTTCGATCGGATTCTCGCGAGCCGCCTCGCGGCGACGGCCGTGCAATCTCTCCTCGACGGGCAGGCGGGTACGCTTGCCGTGCAGCGGGGCGGGACGGTCGTCGCGGCCGGGTTCGCCGACGCGCTCGCGGGCTCGCGGACCCTCGATCTCTCGCTCTATCAACTCGACGGCGTGTTCGCGGTGTGACCGCCGGAGCCGCCCGCGGCCGCTGGGTCCGAGGTGCCGGTCAACGCCGCGCGAAGAGGTCGTTGGCCCAGACCAAGAACCGCCCGTCTGCCAGGGGATCGAGCGCGACCATCTGCCTGCTCGTTGACGGGGCTTCCGCCGTCCACCGTTCGACCGAGTCCATGAGTTCGACCGTGTAGAGGATTCGCGTCCCGGTGCCCGTGAGGGCGGCTCGAACGGTCGCGAGGTTGCGGGCGCACGCGTGGAGCCCGAAGCGGCCCCGCTGCTCTGCGAGCCAGTATCGGCCCCACGCCTGCGGATACGCTTGGTACACGAGGATGTCGAGCCCGGCGCCGGCGAGCGCTCGGTAGTCGGCGCCGTGACGGCGCGCGTCGCGAGGGGGGAAACCCATGTAGTCGTAGGCGACGAGGACGCCATTGCTTGCATGGACGTGCGTCGCGACGGTCCGGTAGAACTCCGTCCACTGCGGGATGGTATCCGCTCGATCAGAGTGCAGATCCGGCGCCACAAACGAGCCGAACCCACAGAAGCCGTCTCCCAACATCAGGCCGTCGAACCCGAACGCCGCGCGAAGGCGCTCGTACTGACACCCGATGTACTCGGCGTAGGACACGCCCTCGCGCGTGAGGCGGACAAACGGGTTCAGGTCGGCGCTGCCTGGCACACGGCGAAGCTCGGGATGCCCGCGCAGCCAGCGGGAAGGGGGCAGCGGCCACCAGCCCCCGTAGTTCCAGCAGCCGATGACCACCCGAATGCCCTGCGCGTGCAGCGCGCCCACCAACTCCAGGAGATCCCGCTGTGTCGACCATCGATGCAGCGGGCCGTGGCGGTCGAGCCCGGTGTCGGCCCGCGGCGTATATTCGCGAAACGACAGGAAGAACTGCGGGTGCCGATCCTCCATCAGCACGACGGCCTCAACACCGGGTAGCCGAGCCAACGGCCGGGGGAACGCGCCGAGATCGGTGCATGCCCACACGGGTCCCCGGACGACCTGATCGTACGCAAGCTCGGTGGCGCGCGGTTGGCGCCGCAGGCGCGAGGCGGCCACGCGAAAGAGGTAGCCTGCGAGCGCCCGGATGGGGATGATGTTCGACGTCCGCGTTCGCGGCGGGCCGGCGTGTGCCGCGCGGCGAACACGCACCCGCGACCGCGCGACGCCACCGTGCCTGGACTGGCGGCGCTTCGTCACAGTGGGTATTTCGCCCGCGTGTCCGCAGATCCCCCGGCCGGCGCGCGGCTCCCCGGATCGGTTCCGGCGCTTCTGCGACCAGCAGCACGATGCATCGCCGCCGTCGACGCAGCGGCCTGTCGGTTCCCCGGTGTCGCACCCGCACGCGGCTGATGTCCGGCGGCGCGACGACACGATGTGCGGATTCCGCACGGTCCGTTCATCGTCGCCCTGGAAGACCGCGTTCCGCGATCCGGCGTGGGCCCGATGTCGCCCGCACGGTTCGCCGGACGAGCTCGACGCATCGGCGGCGCTGCCAGGAGCCGTTCGGGCGCGGTGGAAATCTGTTGGGGGGGCTAGTGGTTCGCGGATTCGTGTATCATAGGGAGTGTGCTAGGGCTCGGAGGGCGACGATGCCGCTAGAGAGCCGAACAGGAGTATTGCGCGCGTTCTCGCAAATCCTCAACCGCTCGTTCACGCTTCGCGAAGCGCTGGACGGTGCGCTGCCTCGCATTATCGAACTGGCGGAAGCGGACGCGGGGTGGATCTTCTTCCACGACGCGGAAACCGACACGTTCTCGCTCGCGTCCGACGTCAACCTGCCCCCGGCGCTCGCGGTGTCGGGGAAGCGGCGGATGTCCGGCGAGTGCCGGTGTATGCAGATGCTCCGGGAGGGACGGCTCAAGCAGGCGGTCAACCTGATCGACTGCCTGAGGCTGGAGCAGGCGCTGCCCCAGAGCCCGGATCGGCACCAGCATGCCACGATCCCGCTGATGTCGCAGGGCGACAGCGCCGTCGGCATCCTGAACCTGTTGCTGCCTCCCGGCCGGGTGCTTGCCCAGCACGATCTCGATGTCCTGGAAGCACTCGGCCACGACGTGGCGGTCGCCATCCAGCGGGCCCGCTTGTTTGAAGAGGTGCGCGACCGCGAGGCCACGACACGCGACCTGATGCAGCGCCTGCTGATGGCGCAGGAAGAGGAGCGCCGGCGCATCGCGCAGGACCTCCACGACCACGCCGGCCAGATGATGACCGCGCTCATCATTCAGTTAACGCACTTGATCGAACACATCGATACCACGGATAGGGCGAGGGTCACGGGCGCCCTGGGGCGCGTTCGGGCCGTCGCGGAGCAGAGTTTGGACGAGTTGCACAAGCTGGTCTACGACCTCAGGCCGTTGATCCTGGATGACCACGGGCTCACCGCGGCGGTGCGGTCGTACGTCGACACGCACCTGAAACCCACCGGGCTCGACGTCAGTCTCAAGATCATCGGGGTGGAAGATCGGCTGCCGCGGGATGTCGAGACCGCGGCCTATCGCATCGTCCAGGAGGCCGCGACGAACACGCTCCGCTACGCCGAGGCGAAACAACTCGAGATCCGGGTGGATCGCAGGGATGACTGGCTGATCGTGATGATCCGCGACGACGGCAAAGGCTTCGTCCTGGAAGAGGCGCATCCGAAGAAGAGCCTCGGGTTGCACGGCATGCGCGAACGAGCGCAATTGGTGGGCGGGAGCTTGCAGGTGCTGTCCGTGCCCGGGGCCGGGACCACGATCCTCGCACGGCTTCCTCTCCTCAAGGGGCATTAGCGGCGGGCCGCGCTCACGTGTTCTGTATGTTCGGGTTCCGCCCAGTCTGTCGCACGCGCGTGGCCGTGGAACTCGTCGTCGCCGGCGCCGAGCCGGGTGAGACGGCCGACCCGACAATGGAGGGCCGCCATCGATGGACCCCGGCGTGAGCCAGCGCCCGAGCCGCCACGCCTGATCCTGGTCGGTAACTGACGACGAACTGACCGCCACCGGCCCTGTAGCCGTTGCGCGCCGTAGGGATCTGGCGAGGCTCGTTTCGTTGGAGCGCTCCTGAACTTCGGCGTCAACAACGTGGCAGCGTCAGAGCTTCGCCGGAGTCCTGACACACGACGGGGTGGCGCGGTACGGGATCGCGTCTGCTCACGGGGCGTTCGACCCGCCTCTCGTCCCTACGCCGACGCGAACGCGGGTTGTCCAAATCAGGCTTCGACCCGATGGTGGGCCCCCGACGGGCGCGGGATCCTGGTCGGGGACGTCCGCAGCGATGATGCGCTGTAGGGGGGACGCGGTCGTGAGAGAACTGCGCGGGACAGGGGCCTCGAGCGGCATCGGGATCGGTCCGGCGGTGCTCTTCCGGCGGCACGCGCCCGCGCCGGCCGACGGTATCTCCGCCGACGCCGTTGGGCGGGAGACGGCGCGCCTGGCGGCCGCGGTCGCGCGTGCCAGGGAGGACCTCGCCGAGACCACGAAGGGAATGACATCCGCCGTGGGACGGGAAGAAGCGGGCGTGTTCGAGGCGCAGGCGCTCATGCTCGACGATCCGGAGCTGATCGGGCGGGCCGAACGACTTATCCAAGACGCCCGGTGTTCTGCCGAGCGCGCGATCGAGGATGCGGGCGCACGTGTGGCCGCTCAGCTCGAGTCTCTTCCCGATGAATACCTGCGCGCGCGGGCCGCCGATGTCCGGGATGTCGCGGCCCGCGTGCGGGCCGTGCTCGAGGGCGCGACCCACCCGCTCGCGGAGATCGCCTCGCCGTCGGTGATCGTGGCCGACGAGCTCCTACCATCCGACACGGCGGCGCTTGACCGCAGAAAGGTCCTGGGGTTCGTCACCGAGGTGGGCAGTCCGACCGCGCACGCCGCGATCCTGGCGCGCGCGCTCGGGATTCCGGCGTGTGTCGGCGTCCCGGGGGCCACGTCGGCGGTCTTGCCTGGTGAGACGCTGATCGTGGACGGGGCCCAGGGAGTCGTCCTGGTGGCGCCGGACGCCGCCACGGTGGCGGCATGGGAGGAGCAGCGCCAGGTGGCGTCGGAGCGGCGTGCCGGGTTGGCGGCGCTTCGCGATCTCCCGGCCGAAACGACAGACGGGCATCGCATTGAGGTGGCGGCGAACGTGGGATCGTTGGAGGACGTCGCCGAAGCGCTCCGACAGGGCGCGGAAGGCGTGGGTCTGTTCCGGACCGAGTTCCTGTTCATGCGCCGCGCCTCGCCGCCCGGCGAGGACGAGCAGTACGAGACGTACCGCGCGGCCGCCGCCACGATGGCGCCACGTCCGGTTATCGTACGCACGCTCGACATCGGCGGCGACAAATCCGTGCCCTGGCTGGCGATCCCGCGGGAAGACAACCCGTTTCTCGGCCTCCGCGGGCTGCGACTCTGTCTCAGGCACGAGGACGTGTTCCTCACGCAGCTCCGAGCGCTCCTCCGGGCCGCGGCGCATGGGCACGTCTGGGTCATGCTCCCGATGGTCTCCGACGCCGGGGAGGTCCGGGAAGCCCGGCGGCTGATCCGCGACGCGCGGGCGCAACTCGCCCGGCGGGGGGTGTCGCACGGTCCTGTGCGTCTCGGGATCATGATCGAGATCCCGTCCGCGGCGGTCCTCGCGGACACGCTGTTCGGCGAGGTGGAGTTCTTCAGCGTCGGTACAAACGATCTGGTGCAGTATGCGCTCGCGGTCGACCGGACGAACCCGCAGGTGGCGACGCTCGCCGACGCCTTGCACCCCGCGGTGTTGCGGCTGATCGCCGCAGTCACGCGCGCGCCCGGCCGCGGCGGCCGGTGGGTCGGCGTGTGCGGAGAACTCGCAGGAGATCCGCTTGCGGCTCCGCTACTGGTGGGGCTCGGCGTGAGCGAGCTCAGCATGACCCCGTCTTCGCTGCCGGAGGTGAAGGCGGCGGTGCGGGCGATCGCGCTCGTCGAGGCGCGGGCGCTCGTCGACCGTGCGCTCGCCTGCGGGACCGCGGCGGAGATCCGGGCGTTGCTGGGGGCGCGCGCTTCCGCGGTCCGGTCCCAAGACGCGTCTCGTGATCCGCGGCGATGACGTCGGCCGAGGTGGTCGTGCGCACGGGAGTCGGGCTGCACGCGCGGCCCGCCGCCGCGCTTGTGGCCGCGGCGAGGCCGCACGCGTGCCGGGTGACGGTCGAGTACGATGGGCGGGTCGCGGACGCGAAGAGTATCATCCAGGTGCTGGGGCTCGGCGTGCCGGATCAGGCGACGGTGGTGCTTCGGGCCGACGGCGACGGCGAAGCGGCCGCGCTGGCCACGCTGGTCACGCTGTTCGAACAGGGGCTGCACCGTGCGACCCCGGGGGACGCGTGAGCGCCGCTAGACCTCGACCGTGACGTTGCGCGTGGGGACCTCGGCGCGGTAACCGACTGATCGGAGATACTGGGTCAGCGCGGCGGCCTCGTCCTCGTCGCCGTGCACGCAGTAGGCGCGCCCGACCGACGGGATCCGTCGCACCCACGCGGTCAGTTCCGCCTGATCGGCGTGTGCGCTGAACGACGCGACCGTGCGGACCTGCAGCCGCACCGCGT
>DATGJN010000081.1 GCA_035295165.1 bacterium | reverse complement strand
GATCCCTCGCGATCGCCGCCAGCGACTTGCCAGACTCCCGCACCAACCGGACTGCCTCCGCTCGAAACTCCTTCGCATACGGTGGGCGTGTCTTCCCCACGGTGGACTCCTCTCTGGGGTCTTGACCCCCTAACGATAGGGATTACGATGAAAGCGCGCGTCACCCCAGAACAACGCAGGAAGCGATTCAGGCGGAGGTGAGCGGATGTTATACGTCGGGGTCGACGCGCATAAAGCCACAGCACACATCACTGTGGTCGATGAATCTGGGGCAGTTCTGCGTCGCCGTCAGATCTCGAGTTCCGGTGCTGCAGTACACGAGGCCTTGGACGATCTGGACCAACCAATGAAAGCCGTCGTGGAGGCAAGCTACCTCTGGGGGCCGATGTACGACTGGCTCGCTGAGATTGCTGACGAAGTGGTCCTCGCGCATCCGACCAAGGTGCGGGCGATTGCATCCGCGCGGATCAAGACCGACGCCATTGATTCACAGGTCCTCGCCCATCTCCTCCGGACGAATTTGATCCCTGCTGCTCACGCGCCATCCCGGGAGGTCCGCGCTGTCAAACGAGTTCTGCGCCGGCGCATGTTTCTTGTCCGGCTACAAACGATGATAAAGAATCGGATCCAGGCCCTGCTCACTCAGCACGTGGTCGAACGCCCCAAGGTGACGGACCTCTATGGGGTCGCCGGCCTTCGCTGGCTCCGACAAGTGACTCTTCCACAGCCCGACGGTAACCTGCTGCACGATGACTTAGCACTCTTGGGCGTCATACGTGACCACATCGCAGGGACTGAACACATGATTGCCACACTCGCCACACATGACAAGGTGGTCACCTGGTTGGCCAGCCTGCCCGGCATTGGCGCGTTCTTGTCCGTGTTGATTCGTCACGAGGTTGACGACATGGATCGCTTCCCAACCGCCAAACACTTTGGCAGCTACACTGGCCTCATTCCGGCAACGTACGCGTCCGGTGCCCGCGTGATCCACGGGCCATTGACGAACCATGGGAACAAGTGGCTTCGTTGGGCGTTCATCGAAGCGGTCACTGCGGCGATCCGTGTCTCGTCGGAACTCCGGCGCTACTACGAACGGATCAAGGCGCGCCGCGGTGCTCAGGATGCGCGAACGGCCACAGCGCGCAAGCTTGCCGAATTGGCTTGGACAGTATGGACGCAGCGTCGATGCTACGAGGCGAGGTGACGTCGGACCGCTTTCCACAGCTCAGGAGAGTTCGGAACCCCGGCTGCCCTCCGTGGACAATGGGCATCAGGCCCCCCGATAGGGATTAGGGAGCCGCGGGTCCGATCGCTACGTGTGTGCCGGCGTACGCGTCGGGCACGAATGGAGGTATGACCACAAGGGTTCCGAGCTGATGGGCTTGACGCGCGCTTTCATGGAGGTGTCCACCAAACCGGGTCAACTCCACCCAATAAAGAGGCGTTGCTACGTTGTAGGAGACTCCCCTCCGACGGTCCAGCCTCCGCGTCGCGCGGCGTCTAACTCCGACCCAAAGTGGGCACGACTCTCATGCGACCCCCGGCGTGCGGCGGTCGTGATCCACACAACGTTTGGGGAGGGGGGAGCGCGAGAATGCGACACGTTCTGACGGTGCTGGTGTTGGGAACAGTTCTGTTGTTCGGCACATCGATGGCTTTTGCTCACGGAGGTGCTCCGGCTTCACCTCTGGGGCACACGATCTCGAATCCGATGACCGATCTCCCTGACAACGACGACCAAAACAACTAGCTGATTCGTTGGTCAATGGTGGGCCTCGGGAGCACGTTGCCGGAGGCCCTTAGTAAGCGCCCGACGCGCCGGATCCGCGCGCTATCGTCGTACTCTGATCGTCGTACATCGCCGCTTTCCCAAGGCAGGTCCAGGCCAAACGCAACCCCCGCCGCCAGTGAGTCCGCGGGCCGGACGCTGGTTCTGTCTAACCAGATTCCCCCAAGGGCATAGAACAGATAGGCAAGAGCGGCATGCGACAGAAAGCGAGTTCCTTAACACGAGGAGCACAATGAGTGGAGTGCCCGTTCGCGCCGTCGACGGTGTCAGCGGCTTTCATCTTCTCTTCGCGAGCAACCCCCTCCCCATGTGGATCTATGATCTGGAGACGCTTCAATTTCTCGAGGTCAACGATGCCGCCGCGGCCCAGTACGGCTATGCGCGCGACGAGTTCCTAGGGTTGACGATCCTCGACATCCGGCCCGCCGAGGATGTGCCGCGCGTGCGCGACCATGTTGCCGCCGGCCGCCCCAGGCTGCAGGCATCCGGCATGTGGCGCCACCGACGCAAGGACGGGGCTGTGATTGACGTGGACATCGTCTCCCACACACTGGATTTCGGCGGACGCGCGGCGTCCCTGGTCGTCGTCCGGGATATCACGCTCCAGAAACGGGCGGAGCGGGAAATAGCGCAACTCCTCACACGCGAGCAGGCCGCACGTGCCGCCGTAGAGGAGGCCAGAGAGCGCCTCGCGTTTCTGGCCGAAGCGAGCCGAGAGCTGGCGAGTTCGCTCGACCACAAGGCGACGCTCGCCACCGTGGCCCGCCTCGCCGTGCCAACTCTGGCCGACTGGTGCGCCGTGGACGTGGTGGACGAGCATGGGGCGATTGTCCGTGTGGCGACCGCGCATACCGACCCGGCCAAGGTTGCGCTCGCCGAGGAGCTCGTGCGCCGGTACCCGCCCGATTGGAACGCGCCGCATGGGGTGCCCAAAGTCCTGCGCACGGGCAAGCCGGAGCTCTATCCCACGATCCCCGAGGCTATGCTCGCGGAAGGGGCGCGAGACGCAGAGCACCTGAGGCTTCTCCGGACGCTGGGGATGCAGTCCGCCATGGTGCTCCCACTCGTCGCCCGCGAGGGGATCGCGGGCACGCTGACATTCGTGAGCGCGGAGTCCGGGCGGCACTATATGGAGGCCGATCTGGAGCTGGGCCAAGAACTGGCCTTCCGCTGCGCGCTGGCCGTGGGGCGCGCACAGCTCTACCGGGACGTGCAGGCGCTCAACGCCGAACTGGAGCGGCGCGTCGCGGAGCGAACAACGCAGCTTGGGGCGGCGAACAAGGAGCTCGAGGCTTTTAGCTACTCGGTCGCTCACGACCTGCGGGCTCCGTTGCGCACCATCAACGGCTTCAGCCAGGCCCTTCTGGAGGACTACCAGGGCCGCTTGGATGACACCGGTCAGGGCTTCCTCTTCCGGATTCGCCGGGCGACCCAGCAGATGGAACGGCTCATCGACGATCTGCTGTCACTCTCGCGGCTCAGCCGGGCGGAGCTGCGGCGTCGGCCTGTAGATCTCACCACGATCGCCGAACGGGTCGTGCGGTCCTTGCGACAGGGAAAGCCGGACAGACCGGTTGCGGTCACGATCGCGCCGGGCCTCACCGCTGACGGGGATGACCGCCTGCTCGAGGCCGTCTTCGAGAACCTCCTCGGCAACGCCTGGAAATTCACGCGGGACCAACCGCTCCCGCAAATTGAGGTCGGCGTGATAAAGCAGGCGGGCGGGCCGGTGGTCTTCGTGCGGGACAATGGCGCCGGGTTCGACATGGCTTATTCGCACAAGCTGTTCGCCCCCTTCCAGCGGCTGCATACCGCGGCCGAATTCGAGGGGACGGGGATCGGGCTGGCGATCGTGCAGCGCATCGTCAATCGCCACGGCGGGCGGGCCTGGGCGGAGGGGGAGGTGGGCAAAGGCGCAACCGTCTACTTCACCCTCCAGTGACTGATGGTGCGGAAAGGAGCTGGCATGGGGACGAAAACGATCCTGCTCGTCGAAGATAACCCGGATGACGTCGCGCTGACCTTGCGGGCGTTCAAGAGCTACCATATTGCCAACGAAGTCGTGGTGGCGCAGGATGGCACGGAGGCGCTCGACTACCTGTTCGGCACAGGTGCCTACGCGACGCGGAGCCGCAATGATCCCCCGGCGGTCGTACTGCTCGACCTCAAGTTGCCGAAGGCGGACGGGCTCGAGATACTTCGTCGGGTGCGCATGGACGATCGGACGCGGCTGCTCCCTGTGGTCATCCTGACGTCCTCACGAGAGGAACAGGACCTCCTGAACGGCTACTCGCTCGGAGCCAACAGCTACATCCGGAAGCCCGTCGACTTCGCCCAGTTCGCCGAGGCGGTACGACAGCTCGGCGTATACTGGCTCGTCCTCAACGAGGCCCCACCGTTGTGACAGAAGCAAGGCCCGGGGCCAGTTCCCCGCGGCGCACCGCAGTGGCGCCCGTAGCGGTGGTGGGTGGGCCCCTCCAAGTACTGTTCGTCGAAGACTCGGAGGACGACGCCGCGCTCGTGGTACGGCAGCTGCGCCAGGCGGGCTATATCCTGAACTGGGAGCGCGTCGACACCGCCCCCGCGATGGCCACCGCGCTCCGCGCGCAAGTATGGGACCTGATCGTCTGCGACTTCTCGATGCCGCAATTCGACGCCTGGGGCGCGCTGGAAGTACTCCGTCAGAGCGGCCTCGACCTCCCGTTCGTTATCGTCTCGGGCACGATCGGCGAAGACACCGCCGTCCAGGCGATGAAGGGGGGCGCCCACGACTACCTCCTGAAGGGCAACCTGACGCGGCTGCCCGCGGCCGTCGAGCGGGAGCTGCGCGAGGCCATCGTCCGGCGGGAGCGCGATCGAGTAGAGGAAGAGCTGCGCGACCGAGACAGGCGGCTGCGGCTAGTGGTCGAGCAGGCGCCGCTACTTCTGTGGACGACCGACGCGGAGCTGCGGTTCACGTCGTTCGAGGGTGGCGCGTCGGGCCGCGCGGACGGTACGGACAGCCGGCCTCTCGGTATGGCGCTGCAAGCGTACTTCCAGATGACGGTTCCGGGCTCTTCCCTCGTGGCGAGCCACCGGCGGGCGTTGGGTGGCGACTCTGTGGCCTACGAGTTCAACTGGCGGGCCCTGACCTTCCAGGGCCGGGCCGAGCCCCTGCGCGATCAGACGGGTCGCATCGTGGGCGTCATCAGCGTGGGACTCGACGTCACCGAGCGCAAGCGCGCGCAGGAGAAAATCGACCGCCAGCTCCAGCGCCTGGGCGCGCTGCACACCATCGACATGGCCATCACCGGGGGCGTCGAGCTTACTCGCGCGCTGGGCGTGGTCCTCGAGCAGGCGCTGGGCGGGCTTCGAGTGGATGCGGCGGACATTCTCCTGCTCAATCCCCATACCCAGGAACTTTCCTTCGCCGCCGAGCGCGGCTTTCTGACCCTAGCTCTCCGCTACACGCGCCTGCGGCTGGGGGAGTGCTATGCGGGCCGGGCGGCGCTCGAGCGGCGCATCATCGACGTCCCCAATCTCGTAGGCTATCCCGGCCAGCTTGCCCGCTCCCCGCTCCTTCCCGAGGAGCAGTTTGTCGCCTACTGCGCGGCCCCGCTGATTGCCAAGGGGCAGGTCCGGGGGGTCCTGGAGGTCTTCCAACGGCGCCCGGCCGCGCGCGACAACGAGTGGCTGGAGTTTCTGGACGCCCTGGCGGTGCAGGCGGCAATCGCCATCGACAACGCGAGCCTCTTCGCCGACGTGCAACGGGCGAACGTCGAGTTGACCCTTGCGTACGATACAACGCTGGAGGGCTGGGCTCAGGCCCTCGACTTGCGGGACCAGGCGACCGAGGGGCACTCGCGGCGCGTGACGGAGATGGCGGTGCGGCTGGGGCGTGCCCTGGGGGTCGGTGAAGCGGAGCTCGTGCACATGCGTCGTGGCGCGCTGCTGCACGATATCGGCAAGATCGCGATTCCGGACCACATCCTGCGCAAACCGGGATCGCTTGCGAGCGATGAGGAGCAGCTCATGCGGCAGCATCCAGTGCGCGCGTACACGCTGCTATCGCCGATCGCCTACCTTCGTCCCGCCCTCGACATCCCGTATTGCCATCACGAGAAGTGGGATGGGAGCGGGTATCCTCGGGGGTTGCGGGGCGAACAGATCCCGCTCGCGGCTCGAATCTTCGCGATCGTCGACGTCTGGGACGCCCTGCGCTCGGATCGTCCCTACCGTCCCGCGTGGGGACGGGACCGGGCGCTAGCGCACATCCGTGAGCAGGCGGGTTCTCACTTTGACCCTCGGGTCGTCGAGGTCTTCCTGGAGATCGCCGACGTGTTTGACAAATTGCTCCCGAGCGGGCCGACTCGGCCCTGAGAGCCTGATCGCAAGGAATCTGGGCAAACCTCGATGGGCCGCTGTAGGGGTATGCCAGCATGCCTTCCCAATCGGTCACGATGGCGCAAATGAGAAGCCAACAGCGACGGCGAACAACGGAGCCACGGAGAGGGTGACGTCATGCCGACGCCGATCGACACGAAGTATCAGGGTGGGTTCGCCTACGCGATCTTCCTCGACCAGGCGGAGCGTACCTACACCTGGCGCGTCGTTCGGTCTGGAGGGCCCTCGACTCTCACGATTGCGGAAGGGATCGCACCAACTCCCCTGGGCGCGTTCGAAGACGCGGAGGCCGCCCGTGGAAACGCGATGCGGTCAGACGCGAACACGTGAAGATGGCGGCTTCTCCTCGCTACGCGGGACGCCCCCGGACCGACCACAAAACGAACGCGACCCCGACAGTGCTCTCGACGTTGTCGCATACAAGCTCGTGCGGGAGCTTCCGCCTCTTTCGGGCGAAAAGCCGGTAGTGCTCGATAGCTTCGTCCGATAGGGCAAGCGAACGCAGCACATCAAGCGCATCGAACTTGTATTGCTCAGATCGTATTCGGACAAAACGGCCAGAAATTGAGTGAGAGGTCCCGCACTTCCCGGAACCGACCGAGAGGAGGTCGAATCTATGGGACAGGGGGTGCGGTGGCATGGGGGACGCAACGCAGCGACGGTGGACGGCCGAGGAGAAGCTGCAGATTCTGGACGAGGCGCGCAAGACCGGCCAGACAGTGAGCGAGGTGTGTAGCCGCCACCAGGTGGTGTCAACGCCGGGATAAAAGTGACCCTTACATTAAGGGCTCTTCCGGCTTTCGTGTGGGTGAATGAAGCAGGATGCGCTATGCTCATGCCCAGAGAGACTCCCTATGTCAAGAGGCGAGTGACAAATGAGCCGCGCGGGCGTTGAGGAACCGAGCTTCGTCGTAGATGCGGTGGTCACGACGCATGGCGATGATGATGCGCAGCCAGACATTGCTGAGCATGCGAATCGCCTCGGCGTGCTTCTTCCCGCGGGCCCGTACGCGCGTGTAATAGATCTGCGCCCACGGGCAGCGCCGCAGGCTACAGAAGGCGAACTGCCACAGCGTGGCGCGCAAGGGATGAATGCAGGCGCGCCGAACCCGGACGATGCGGGCGGTCCCGCTGGCCCGGGTCACGGGCGCGGTGCCGGCCTCGCATTGGGCGACGGCAGCCTCGCGATACCGGTCGCGATTGTCGCCCAGTTCCCCGACCATCCTGGCGGCGAGACAGTCACCAGCGCCAGGCAAGCTGCGGTAGAGCTCGCCGTCAGGATGGAGTTGCAATATCCGTTGAATCTCCCGATCGTAGGCGTCCAGTTGCGCGGTGAGGGTGCGCGCCTGCTGGGCGAAAGTGCGGGCCAAGCGGGCCTTGGTGCGCACGATGACCGGGGCAATTTGAAAGCCCCGCGTCTGCATGGCGGCGTGAATCCGGTCGGCTTTCGCGGCATTCCCCGGGGAGTGGTGCCTTCGCAGGAAGGCCTCCAGCCGCTTCCGCGAGACCATGCGCAGGGTCTCGCGGGTCGGGAAGGCGTCGAGCACCGCCAGCGCCACGGGCCGGTCGGGATCGGGAAACAGGGTCAGAAACTCCGGGAAATAGGCTTTCAGACACGCGGTGAGCTGATTACTCAGCATCGTCTTGGTGCGGACGAGCTCCGCGCGGTCCCGGGTGAGCGTCCGTAATTCCTGGGCGATCTCGGAGTCCGGGTGGAGAGGGCGGTACAGAGCTCGATCCGTGCGGAGGAGCGTGGCGAGAACCCAGGCGTCCCGCAGATCCGACTTGGCACCGGCGACCCGAAAGCGCTCGCGGTGGCGATCGACGGCCTTGGGATTAATCGCATAGATCGTGAATCCCTGGTCCAGCAGCGCGCCAACGAGGGGGCCTTGGGACGTTTCCAGCGCGACGGCGACCTCTTGCGGGTTCGGGACGCGTGCATGGATGAGGGCCATGAACCGCTCCAGCTCTTCCGCGGTGTGGGCGACGGTCCCCGATGCCAGCGTCGTCCCCGTATCGTCCATGAAGCAGTAGACGTGTTCCGCATCCGCCCAATCGATCCCGACCAACAACACCAGCTCTCACCTCCCGACCAACGTCTGGGGGAGCCATGCGCGGCGGCGCCACAGCCTTCTATTGCAACGGCGTTCGGGACGCGTCTCCCTATCGGTGGTCTGACGCCGCGCCGCTCCCGGGGAGAGATAGTCTCTCTGAGGCGGTCGAGCCGCAAGGGGGATATGATCTTCTCCCCAGGAGTGGCACCCTTGAGCACTACTATTCGACACGCACTATGACATAGAAGGGGGCAGAGCGATGCGCGACGTGGAGTTGTACGCGACGATCCTGGGCCTCACCCCACCGTGGAAGGTGGTGGCCGTGGACATCGACGTCAAAGGCGAGCAGGTCACGGTGAAGGTGGACCCCGGGCCTGGCCCGTTCCCGTGTCCGGAGTGTCAGACGCGCTCGCCGGGGTATGATCGCAAGCCGCGGCGGTGGCGGCACCTGGACACGTGTCAGCTGCAAACGTGGATTGAAGCCGAGATCCCCCGCGTGCAGTGTCCCCAGCATGGCGTCAAACAGATCGCGATTCCGTGGGCGGAGCCGGGCAGCCAGTTCACGATGCTCTTTGAGCGACTCGCCATCGACCTGCTACGGGAGTGCTCGGTCACCGGGGCGACGGGCCTGCTGCGCATCAGCTGGGACGAAGCGTGGGGGATCAAGGCCCGGGCAGTTGCCCGCGGGCTGGCGCGGCGCACGGTGGAGATCCGCCCACGCCTGGGGGTGGACGAGAAGGCGATCACCAAGGGCCACCGCTACCTGACGATCGTCGCAGACCTGGAGCGCCCACGGGTGCTGTTTGTGAATGCGGACCGGACGGAAGAGTGGAGTTGACCCGGTTTGGTGGACACCCTATCGTTAGGGGGTCAAGACCCCAGAGAGGAGTCCACCGTGGGGAAGACACGCCCACCGTATGCGAAGGAGTTTCGAGCGGAGGCAGTCCGGTTGGTGCGGGAGTCTGGCAA
>DATGJN010000080.1 GCA_035295165.1 bacterium | reverse complement strand
CCTGCTCTCCTGGGATCAGTACTACACCACGCTCGATACCAACGACCCGCCGTTCTGGAAGTGGTTCGTCGGCGGAAAGCTGAACGTATCCTACAACTGCGTCGACCGCCATCTCGCGCAGTACAAGAACAAGGCGGCCCTCATCTTCGTCCCGGAGCCCGAGGAAGACACCCACGTCGCGATCACCTACCAGGAGCTGTACACACGTGTCAACGAGGTCGCCGCGCTCCTTCGCGATTTCGCCGGTCTCAAGGAAGGCGATCGTGTCACCATCCACCTTCCGATGACCCCGGAGCTTCCGATCACGATGCTGGCGTGCGCGCGCCTGGGCGTCGTGCACTCCGTGGTCTTCGGCGGATTCAGCGGCGAGGCGTGCGGCCTTCGGGCGGCGGACTCCGGGAGCCGCGTCCTCATTACGATGGACGGGTACTACCGGAACGGGAAGCTGCTTGACCACAAGGCGAACGCCGACATCGCAGTGGCGGCAGCGGCCAAGGAAGGCCAGAAAGTGGACAAGGTTCTCATTTGGCGCCGGCTCCGCGACAAGTCAGCGTCAGAGACAGCGCTGGTCTCCGGCCGCGACTATATCATGAACGACCTGCTCAAGAAGTATGTCGGCCAGAAGATCGAGCCGGTCTCGATGGATGCCGAGGCGCCCTTGTTCCTCATGTACACGAGCGGCACGACGGGACGCCCCAAGGGCTGCCAGCACCGGACCGGCGGGTATCTCGCGTACGTGGCCGGTACGTCCAAGTACATTCAGGATATTCACCCGACCGACGTCTACTGGTGCTTCGCCGACATCGGATGGATTACGGGGCACTCGTACATCGTCTACGGCCCGCTGGCGCTCGGCGCGACGAGCATCATCTACGAGGGCGTCCCCACGTATCCCGACGCGGGGCGTCCGTGGCGCATCGCCGAGCGCCTGGACGTGAACATCTTCCACACCTCGCCCACGACGATCCGCATGCTGCGCAAGGCCGGACCCGACGAACCCCAGAAATACCACACCCGCTTCAAGCACATGACGACGGTCGGAGAGCCGATCGAGCCCGAGGTGTGGCGCTGGTACCACAAGGCCGTCGGCAAGGGCGAGGCGGTCATCGTGGACACCTGGTGGCAGACGGAAAACGGGGGCTTTCTCTGCAGCACGAAGCCGGCCCTCGATCCGATGAAACCAGGAAGCGCCGGCCCGGGCGTGCCGGGGATCTACCCGGTGATCTACGACGAAGAGGGGAAGGAGATCCCGCGCGGCTCGAGCAAAGCCGGCAACATCTGCATCCGCAACCCCTGGCCGGGGATCATGCAGACGATCTGGGGAGACCGTGACCGCTTCGTCCGCCAATACTACGCGAAGTACTGCAAGAACCCGAAGAGCAAGGATTGGCGCGACTGGCCGTACTTCGCCGGCGATGGTGCGCTGCAGGCGGCCGACGGCTACTTCAGAATCCTGGGCCGCGTCGACGACGTCATCAACGTCGCGGGGCACCGCCTGGGGACAAAGGAGATCGAGTCGGCCTGCTTGACAGTGCCCGAGGTGGCCGAGGCGGCGGTGGTGCCCGTGGTCGATGAATTGAAAGGGCGGGTGCCCGAGGTCTACGTCTCGCTGAAACCGGGCATCTCGCCGAGCGCCGAGATCAAGGATCGGGTGGTCCATGCGATCGAGACCACCATCGGCAAGATCGCCCGCCCCAAAGACGTCCGCATCGTCCCCGACATGCCCAAGACTCGATCGGGGAAGATCATGCGCCGGGTACTCGCGGCCATCTCCAACACCATGGACACGGGGGACGTTACCACCCTGGCCAATCCGGACGTGGTCGAGCAAATCCGCGTGGCGGTGCAGGGGGCCACACCGGTGGTGACCAAGACCGGCCCTGAGGACATCAAGCGCTTCGGGAGCGTGTGAAGACTCGGATCCGAGAACGTGACCCACGGGACTCGCGACCAGCAGGGGTACGATCGTGCCCCTGCTGGTCTGCCGTCCGAACATCTGCAAGGATGGCCTGCCAGCGGCCGCTGATGTTCCCGACACGCTGAGCGCCGCCGCTGACGGGCCCGAGAGAAGCGCAGAGATAGCGTGCGAGGGGCCGGCGGCGTCCCTCTCCGAGCAGGGGTCGCGTCGCTCCGCCGCCGAAACAGTTAAGGCACCGACTCGATCACCCCAGGAGCAACGGCATGCCTCTTCCTGCTGCCCAGGCCGTCGGGGACGCGCTCGCCGGCGCGGCGCGTCCGCCGAAGTGGGCGAAGGTCATCGACCACACCCGCTGCGTCGGCTGCCACGCCTGCACCGTGGCGTGCAAGTCGGAGAACGAAGTGCCGGTGGGGGTCACCCGGACGTACGTGAAGTACGTCGACGTCGGGATGTTCCCGCAGGCGCGCCGGGCGTTCCAGGTCACGCGCTGCAACCAGTGCGACGACGCCCCGTGCGCGACCGCGTGTCCGACGTCGGCGATGTTCGTGCGTCCGGACGGGATCGTCGACTTCGACAAATCGATCTGCATCGGCTGCAAGGCCTGCATCGCCGCGTGCCCGTACGACGCGATCTTCATCAACCCCGAGGATCATGCGGCGGAGAAGTGCAACTTCTGCGCGCACCGGCTCGACGTCGGGCTTGAGCCGGCGTGCGTGGTGGTCTGTCCGACCGAGGCGATCCTCGTCGGTGATCTGAACGACCCGACCTCCCGGGTCGCCCAGATTGTGCACCGCGAGCCCGTCACCGTGCGCCGGCCGGAGAAGGACACGCAGCCCAAGCTGTTCTACCGCGGGGCGCACCAGGCGACGCTCGACCCGCTTGCCGCGCGGCGCCCCGATGGCGGCCTCTACATGTGGAGCGAACAGGGGACCGGGCCCGGCGACGTGCCGGCCGGCGTCGCCTCACCGTGGAACAACACGTCTGCCGCGGCGCTCCTCAGCTACGACGTGCCCCACACCGCGCCCTGGCACTGGCGGGTCAGTCTGTACACGTGGACCAAGGGCATCGCCGCGGGGGCGTATCTCGTGCTCCTGGGGTTGCTGCTCGGCGGCGTCCTGTCGTGGAGCAGTGCCTTGTGGGTGTGGGTGGCGCCGGTCGTCTGCGGCGCAGCACTCGCCGCGACCGGCGGGCTCCTCGTCGCCGACCTGAAGCACCCCGAGCGGTTCTACTTGATCTTCACGCGTCCGCAGTGGGGGAGCTGGCTGGTGCGCGGCGCCTTCATCATCACGGCGTACTCGCTCGTGCTCGCGCTGCACTTCGTTGGCAGCGTATTCGGATGGCGCGAGCTGCAGCGGGTGCTCGGCGCGCCGGGCGCGGTGCTCGCCGTGCTGTGCGCAGTGTACACTGCCTACCTGTTCGCGCAGGCGAAGGCGCGCGACCTCTGGCAGAATCCGGTGCTGCCGCTGCACCTGCTGCTGCAGGCGGTGATCGCCGGGGCGGCCATCCTGCTGCCGTTCGCCGGCTGGCTGGAACCGGCCGTGGCGCCGCCGCTGCTCGGGATCGTCGGAGGCGCGAGCCTCGCGCACCTGCTGTTGGTGTGGGGGGAGACGACGCTGCCGCACGGCACCGCCCACGGGCGCCTCGCGGTCCGCGAGATGACCGCGGGCCGCTTCCGGACGGGGTTCTGGACCGGCATCGGGTTCGGCGCACTCGCCGTGCTCGTCTCCGCGGCCGTGCTCGGCGTTCTCGCGACGCCGATCGCGGGAAGCGGTGCCGCGGTCGCCGTGCTGGCGCTCGTCGGGTTGCTCGCGTACGAGCACGCGTACGTGCAGGCCGGGCAGTGCGTGCCGCTTGCCTAAGGGGGACGGAATGGACACGAAGGCGCTGAACCAGCGGGTGAGCGCGGCGCGGCGCGACGCCGAGGCGCGGGGCGAGACGTTCTACCCTGGGCCGAGCCGGATCCATCTCGCCTCGTTCCCCCCGAAGGAGCGGTGGGACGACTGGGTCGAGCTCGACTCCAAGGCGTGGCCGGGTCGGCGGGTCGAGAAGCGGTACATGCTGGTGCCGACCACGTGTTTCAACTGCGAGTCGGCGTGCGGTCTCCTCGCCTACGTGGACCGGGAGACGCTGCAGGTGCGGAAGTTCGAAGGCAACCCCGAGCATCCCGGGTCGCGCGGACGGAACTGCGCCAAGGGGCCGGCGACCCTCAACCAGATCACCGACCCCGACCGGATTCTGTACCCGCTGAAACGGGCCGGCCGGCGGGGTGAGGGCAAGTGGGTCCAAGTGAGCTGGAGCGAGGCGCTCGACGACATCGCCGTGCGCATTCGCCGTGCGATCACGGAAGGACGCGGGAACGAAGTGATGTATCACGTCGGCCGGCCAGGCGAGGATGGGTTCACGGAGCGCGTGCTCGCCGCGTGGGGTGTCGACGGGCACAACACTCACACCAACGTCTGTTCCAGCGGCGGCCGGGCGGGCTACCATTTTTGGATGGGCGTGGACCGGCCGAGCCCGGATCACGCCAACGCCCGCGTGATCCTGTTGGTCAGCAGTCACCTCGAGGCGGGCCACTACTTCAACCCCCACGCCCAGCGCGTGATCGAGGCGAAACAGCAGGGGGCCAAACTTATCGTGTTCGACACGCGGCTGTCGAACACAGCGACACATGCGGACCACTGGATCGCGCCGCATCCCGGGTCCGAGGCGGCGATCCTGCTCGCGATCGCGAGCTACCTGATCCGGCGCGGCCTCTACGACCGCGAGTTCGTCCGGCGCTGGTGGAACTGGGAGGAGTACCTCGCGTTCGAGCACCCGGATCACCCGGCGACGTTCGAGACGTTTGAGGAGATCCTGCGCGGCCTCTATGCGTCGTACACATTCGAGTTCGCGTCCCAGGAGTCGGGGGTGGATGCGGCCGCGCTCGAAGACGTGGCGCGCACGGTCGCGTCGGCCGGCACGCGCCTGTCGACCCACACGTGGCGCAGCGCCGCCGCCGGCAACCTGGGCGGGTGGCAGGTGCCGCGAACGCTGTTCCTGCTGAACGCGTTGCTGGGTGCCGTGGCGACCGAAGGCGGCACCTACCCGAACGCGTGGAACAAGTACGTGCCGAAGCCGATCTACGTCCCGCCGCACCCGACGACCTGGAACGGCCTGACCTGGCCGATCGAGTACCCCCTCGCGATCAACGAGCTCTCGTTCTTGCTGCCGCATCTTCTGAAAGACGGGCGGGGGCGGCTCGAGGTGTACTTCACCCGCGTCTACAATCCGGTCTGGACCAATCCCGACGGGTTTTCCTGGATCGAGATGCTGACCGACGAACGTGTCGTCGGCTGCTCCGTGGCGCTCACGCCGACCTGGAACGAGACGGCGTTCTTCGCGGACTACGTGCTTCCGATGGGGCACGGACCCGAGCGCCACGACCTGCACTCCTACGAGCAGTACGACGGTCAGTGGATCGGCTTCCGCCAGCCGGTGCTGCGCGCGGCGCGGGAGCGCCTCGGGGAGCGCGTGACGGACACGCGCCAGACGAACCCCGGGGAGGTCTGGGAGGAGAATGAGTTCTGGATCGAGCTGTCGTGGCGGATCGATCCCGACGGATCGCTCGGGATCCGCAAGCACTTCGAGTCCCAGCGAGAGCCCGGCGCCCGGCTCGCGGTGGACGAGTACTACGCGCACATCTTCGACCATTCCGTGCCGGGGCTGCCCGAGCGCGCCGCAGGGGAGGGCCTCACGCCGCTCGGGTTCATGCGGCGGTACGGCGCGTTTGAGATCACGCGCAAGATCGGCGCGCTGTACGAAACGCCGGTGCCGCTCGCGGAGTTGCAGGACGTGCACGTTGGCCGGTTCGGCCGCGCCTACACGCGCGCGGCGAAGCCGCCCGATCCCAACATCGTGCCGGTCGGGAGTCCCGAGCCCGACGCCGACGGGCGACGGCCGGTTGGCGTTCGGGTGGACGGGGAGATCCTGCGCGGGTTTCCGACGCCGTCGGCCCGGCTCGAGTTCTACTCTCGTACGCTCGTCGAGTGGGGGTGGTCCGAGTGCGCCCTGCCGACGTACCTGCGCAGCCACGTCCATCGCAGCGCGCTCGAGCGCGACCAGATGGTGCTGATCTCGACGTTCCGCCTGCCGGTGCAGATTCACACGCGCAGCGCAAACTCGAAGTGGCTCGACGAGATCGCCCACACAAACCCGCTGTGGATCCACCCGCACGACGCGGATGCGATGCGCCTTCGCACCGGCGATCTCGTACGCGTGGAGACCGAGATCGGCTACTTCGTCGTGAAGGCGTGGGTCACCGAAGGCATCCGCCCGGGGGTCGTCGCCTGCAGCCATCACATGGGCCGGTGGAAGATCCAGGGCGCGGGTCCGGGTCAGCGCCAGGCGATGGCGACGGTGACGCTCGATCGGGCCGAGGACCGCTGGCAGCTGCGTCGCGAGCGCGGTGTCGCGCCCTACGCCTCCGGCGATCCCGACACGTTGCGGATCTGGTGGACGGACGTCGGCGTGCACCAGAACCTGACGTTTCCTGTGCATCCGGACCCGATCTCCGGCCAACACTGCTGGCACCAGGCGGTGCGCGTCCGGCCGGCTGGTCCCGGCGACCGCTACGGGGACATCGCCGTCAGCACGCAGCGCGCGCACGAGGTGTATGCGAAGTGGCTTGCGCTGACCAAGCCCGCCGACCGGCACTCGCCGGATGGGACGCGCCGGCCCTACTGGTTGATGCGGCCGCTGCGGCCGTCCCGGGACGCATACCGCCTGCCGGGTCCGAGGACGCCGGACCCCACGCCGGCCGCCGGCGAGTGACGCGGCGGAGGTTCACGTCAGGGCTTTCGGACCCGGTAAGGAGCAATGCAGGCGGTCGAGTCGGATCGGTCGCCGGGGCGGCGGCGGGCTCATCCGCGTGGACCCTGACGAAGGCCCGCGCCTCGAGGCGCTGATGGAGTTGTGGCGCGCGCTCGGGGTGCTCGGCGAGCCCCCGGGCCTGGAGCAGATCCGTCTCGCCGAAATCCTTGGGCTGCCCGGTCGACCCGAGGCCGCTCACTACACCGAGATCTTCGTGCTCCACCTGTATCCGTACGCGTCCGTGTATCTCGGCGGCGACGGCATGCTGGGCGGAGAGGCCCGGGATCGCATCGCCGGGTTCTGGCGGGCGCTGGGACGCGTGCCGCCGGTCGAGCCCGACCACTTGACCACCCTGCTCGCTCTCTACGCCACGCTGGGGGAGCACGAGAGCACTGAGCGTGAACCGGCGCGCCGGGTGCTCCTGGCCGAGAGCCGCAAGGCGCTCTTGTGGGAACACCTCGCCTGCTGGCTGCCGATGTACCTCGACAAACTTCGGGACATCGCATCGCCGTGCTACCGCGCGTGGGGGGAGATGCTCGGTGAGGCGCTTCGGGAAGCGCTCGTCCAGCCGGGCCGGCCCGATGCTCTGCCGTTGCACCTGCGGGAGGCGCCGCCGCTCCCCGATCCCCGGCAGGCCGGCGCCGCGGCGTTCCTCCAAGGCCTGCTCGCGCCCGTGCGCAGCGGGGCGCTCCTCGTGCGCGCCGATCTCGCGCGGGCCGCCCGCGACACCGAGCTGGGGCTTCGAATGGGAGAGCGGCGGTTCATGCTGGATGCGCTGCTGTCCCAGGACGCGACGCGGACGCTCGCCTGGCTCGAGGCGGAGGTGCGCGCGTGGATCCCGAGGCACCTGGCGCACCGGGACGCGGTCGGCGGGATCGCGGAGTTCTGGGCGGCGCGTGCCGAGACAGCCGCGGACCTGCTCGCGCGGCTCGCCGCGGAGGGGAGTTGACGCCGACGCGACCGGCTACTCTGTCACGCCCAGGTACGTGCGCAGCGCCGCCTCGAATTTTCGGAGTGCGTCGCGCCACGTGGCCCGGTGTGTGAACAGGTGCGTTTCCCCTGGGTAGTAGTGGGTCTCGAACCTCTTGCCGTGCCGCACGCAATCCTCCACGATCAGGTCCAGTTGCTCGAACGGCACCGCCGCATCGGCGGTGCCGTGGAAGTTGATGAGCGGGGCCCGCATGCGCTCGATGAGATGCCGGGGCGACGCGTTGCGCCAGACATCCGGCGACTCCGCGCGGGTGCCGCGGGCCCGTCCCAGGAAGTAGTCGTACGGCGGCCGGTAGGCCTCCTTGGCCCACGCCATCCACCGGCCGAAGTCCCAGAGGCCCGCGAAGTTGACGCCGAGCGCAAAGGTCTCGGGTGAGCGGCACAACGACGCGAGCGTGAGCCACCCGCCGTAGCTCAGTCCCCAGATTCCGACGCGTTCGGGGTCCACGAACGGAAGACTCTTGAGGTACTCCCCCGCGCGCACGCAATCTTGGCACTCGAGGACGCCGAGACCGCCCGAGTTGCCCTGCTCGAACGCGCGGCCGTACCCGATGCCGCCACGGTAGTTGACGAGGTAGGACACCACGCCGAGTCCGGTCAGCCAGAGCGACACGGCGTAGTGGAACGCATATGCTTCGAGCGGCGGAAACCCTTCGCGCATCTGGCGCATACCGCCGCCGTGGACGTACACGAGCGCGGGGTAGCGCCGCCCGGGCTCGAGCGGTTCCGGGGTCAGCAGATATCCCGGGATCTCCCAATCGTGCGCGCCCCGGATCGTCGCCGCCTTCGGCAGCGGGAACCGCCCGGGGTCGACCCCGGGCGGCATCGCGCCGACGACGCGCCGCATCTCCTCGCCGCCGCGGTCCACGATCCAGATCTCGGGCGCGTGATGGATCGTGCTGTGCTTGAACGCGATCCGGTCTCCCCAGGGCGACCATTCGGGCTCCACGCTCGTGCCGGACGCGCCCGTGACCTGCCGGAGCTCCCCCGTCGTCAGGTCGGCGCTGAACAAATGGCGCTGCCCCAGGTTGACGCGGTTCGCGGAGAAGATCACCTCCCGTCCGTCCGGGCTGATCCGCGGACGGTCCACGGCGTGGCCCACGTCTTCGGCCTCGCCTCCGGTCAGCGCCCGGAGGGTCCCGGTTTCCGTGTCGAGCACGTAGAGGTGCCACCAGCCTTCGTGCCGCAGCACCAGGACGGCGCGCCGCCCGTCGGGATGCGGCTGCGGGGCGAAATCGGCGCCCAGCCCGTCGGGTTCCTCGGCGCGGTGCAGCCGCCTCACCTGCGCAGGCCTGCCGTCCGCGGGCACGTCCAGGACGTGCCACTCCCGGGCGGTGTATGGAACGGAGGTCCGCGCGAACAGCAGCCGCCCCGGACGCAGCCACACGGCGGGCCCCTCCAGCTCTTCGGTGTGTGTGCGCCACAAGACGCGACCGGATTCCGTGACGACGGCGAGGTCCCACTGCGCGCCGTCCCGGATCGTGACGGCGAGCATCCGTGCGTCGGGCGACCACGCGAGCGGGGGTTCATGGCCGAGTGCGCGCACCGGCCACGGCAGCGCGAGCGCGCGGAGCGACGGGCCGCGGAGATCGAGCGTCCATACCTTCCCGCCGGCGTGAAAGGCCAGCAGCGAGCCGCGGAACGCCCAGGCGAGCGCCGCGACGGGGTCGGGGCCGGCGTAGGCCTCCGCGGACGCCCACCGGACGTTCGGGCCCGACGATCCTCCCTGCGCCCGCGCCAGTAACAGGCGGCCGTCCTGGACGTAGCCGATCGCGCCGTCCGGCGCCCACGCGAACGCCGTGACCGGCACGTCGCCTTCGGAGATCTGGGTGGCGTCCTCCGTGTCCGGCGACGCGACCCGCAGCGAGAACCGGCCGCCGTCGTCGTGGATGAAGCCGATTAACCGACCGCCGGGCGACCACGCGTGCCCGGCCGTGAACGTGATCGCAAGCGCCTGATCGAGCGTCAACGCGGGCTGGGGCATCCCTAGCTCGCCTCCTTGTGATCGCGGGCGTGCGATGGTACTTCGGCGCGCATGGGGCACCACACCTCGGGCGACGGTCGCTGGGACGGAGCGATCGCGGGCCCCGGCGTCAGGCCCGGCGGACCCGGCGCCAGGAGTCGCGGGGCCCCGCGGTGTATGTCGGTCGCGCAGACCGCTTGATCGGCCGCATCGCATGGCGTGATACGAAGAAGGGGGCATGCCATGAAGAGAGGTTCGGACCTGTCGGCGTCACGCACGCACCGCGCTGCGCACCCCGTGTTCAGCCCGTGGTACCTCCTGCTGTTGCTTCCGTTCATCGCGTTGCTCTGGCCCGCGTTCTACTCTCGCGCAGAACCGGCGGTGTGGGGGATCCCATACTTCTATTTCTACCAGTTCGTTTGGCTCATCATCGGCGTGATCTTGACGGCATTCGTGTATAAGGTCACAAAGCAGGAGGGTGGGCGATGAACTGGACGATCTTGATCGTCTTCGCGTTCTTCTTTCTGCTGGTCACGGTGATGGGGTTTGTCGCCGTGCACTGGCAGCGGGGCGACTTGACGCGGCTCGACGAATGGGGTCTCGCCGGGCGGCGGTTCGGCACGGTGGTGACCTGGTTTTTGCTCGGCGGCGACCTCTACACGGCGTACACGTTCATCGCGGTGCCGGCGCTGGTCTACGGCGTGGGAGCGCTGGGGTTCTTCGCGGTACCCTACACGATCATTGTCTACCCCCTCGTCTTCGTGCTGATGCCGCGGTTGTGGGCCGTCTGCCGGCGTCATCACTACATCACGCCGGCCGATTTCGTCCGCGGCCGGTACGGGTCCAGCGGTCTGGCGCTCGCCATCGCCGTGACCGGCATCCTGGCCACGATGCCGTACATCGCGCTGCAGCTCGTGGGCATCCAGGTGGTGCTCGCGACGATGGGATTCGTGGGGTCGGGGGTGGCGAGGGACCTGCCGCTCATCATCGCCTTCCTGATCCTCGCCGCCTACACGTACCAAAGCGGCCTCCGGGCGCCGGCGCTGATCGCCCTCGTGAAGGACTCCATGATCTACATCACCGTGATCGTCGCGGTCATCGCGATCCCGATCAAGCTCGGGGGTTTCGGGCACATCTTCCAGGCCGCGGCGGCGGCGCTTCCGGCGAAGAAAGGCTTTCTGATCTTGCCGCCGGCGGCGGCGATGCCCTACGCGTCGCTGGCGCTCGGGTCGGCGTTGGCCCTGTTCATGTACCCGCACGCGATCACGGCCGTGTTGAGCTCCTCGAGCGGTCAGGTCGTCCGGCGGAACGCCGCGCTCCTGCCCGCGTACTCACTGATGCTCGGGCTGCTTGCGCTGTTCGGGTATATGGCGATCGCGGCCGGCGTGAAGGTGTCCGCCCCGAGCCTTGCGGTGCCGGCTTTGCTGTTGAAGATGTTTCCCGACTGGTTCGTCGGATTCGCGTTCGCGGCGATCGCGATCGGCGCGCTCGTGCCTGCCGCGGTCATGTCGATCGCGGCCGCCAATCTCTTCACGCGCAACATCTACCACGTGTACTTCAAGACGGTCGGCGCCTCCCACGAGGAGGCCACGGTCGCGAAGACCGTGTCGCTCCTCGTCAAGATCGGCGCCCTCGCGTTCGTGCTCTTGCTGCCGACGCAGTATGCGATCAACCTGCAGCTGCTCGGAGGCGTGTGGATCCTCCAGACGTTCCCGGCCATCGTGTTCGGATTGTACACGCGCTGGTTCCATCACGTTGCGCTGGTGCTCGGGTGGCTGGTCGCGATGGTCGTCGGCACCGGCCTCGCGTGGTCGACGGGCTTCAAGTCGCCGGTGTACCCCCTGCACGTCGGCGGCATGACCATCAACGCCTACGCCGCGCTCGAGATGTTCGTGCTGAACATCCTCATCGCGATCGTGGGGACGTGGATCCTCGACGCGGTGGGCGTGCCCCGAGGGAGGGACGAGACGGCGGGCGACGCGTACGAGGCCGAGGAGGAAGTGCTCGGCGCGCCGGCGGTCGCCGCGGCACGGTAGGGACGTCGGGCGCGAGACGCCCGAGTTGGTGCGCCGAGAGGGTCGCCTTGGGTGGGCGGCCCTCTCGGGCTTCCGCCGGTCCCTCCCGCGGCGCGCCGTCGAAGCCTGGACCCGCGTTAGGACCCCGCCGCGACCGGCGTCTCCAGCGCGCCGAGCCCGGTGATCTCGACGCGCACGACGTCACCGGGGCGCAACCATCGCGGGGGTGTGCGTGCGTACCCAACGCCGCTCGGCGTGCCGGTCGCGATGACGTCCCCGGGTTCGAGCGTCAGCACGCGGGAGACATACGCGATCAGGTATGCGACCGTGAAGATCATGATGCTGGTGCTGACCTCCTGCATGCGCTCGCCGCTCACGTCCACCGTAAGGGTGAGCGCCTGCGGATCTGGGATCTCGTCGCGCGTGACAAGGGCCGGGCCGAGCGGGCCGCTGCGGTCGAAGTTCTTGCCGAGCATCCACTGCGACGTGCGGCGCTGATAGTCCCGGATCGACATGTCGTTGAACGGCGTGTAGCCGGCGACGTGCCGCAACGCGCGGGCTTCGGGGATGTCGCGCCCGCCCGTCCCGATGATTGCCGCGAGCTCGCCCTCGAAATCCACCTGGGTGCTCGCGCGCGGCATCACATAGGGCTCGCCGGGGCCGAGCAGGCTGTGGGGGAACCGCCCAAAGAAGATCGGGAGCTCGGGGGGATCGCTCCCGCCCTCGCGCGCGTGCTCCGCGTAATTCCGGCCGACGCAGAGGATTTTCGGCGGGGCGGGAACCGGAGGGAGCAGCCGCACATCGTCACGGCGCCACGCGATGCCGTCCGCCTCCAACGCGCGAGCGCCCTCCGTCGTGGAGAGGCGCGCCTCCGCTTCGGCGGTGACCGCGCGGGCGAACGTGAGCGCTTCGTCGCCGCCGGCGAGCAGATGGCGCATCGACGGGGGCAGCAACGTGCGGGCGCGGGCCCCGGGGCGCGCCGCCCCGCGCGCCGCGTAGTGCGCCTGCGCGGCCGCGGTCAGGTCGACGATCCAGCCTCCCGACAGCGCCCCGACCCGGGTCCTCCCGCGCGACGCAAACGTCACCAACCGCATGCCTGCACCTCCGAGGATGGCGGCCGGTCGCAGCCCGCGCGCGGCCGCCGCCGTTGTGGGGCCGGCCGGTTCCGGCCCGCCCGGAGAAGGGTTGGCGTCGGGCGCAGTGCGTCCCTGCCGCTTGACACGCGGGCGTGCGGCGGATAGGCTGTAACTGTAATGATTACAAATAAGAATTCAGTACGGACTGCGGGTTCAGGGGGAAGGCGCGCCGGTTCCGGGCGGACCGCGCCGGACCGGGCGTGGACGGCGCTCCGGCGTACGCTGGCCGCTCGCGGCGGGCGGCTCACGCCGCAGCGGATGGCGATCTACGAGGCGGTCGTCGGGCGCGCCACGCACCCGCGCGTCGAAACGGTCTGCGACGAGGTGCGGCGGCGGTTCCCCGGCATCAGCCCGGCCACGGTGTATGCTACGCTGGGCCTGTTCGCCGACCTCGGCATCGTGCAAGAAGTCGGCGGTCCGGTCCGGCGCTACGACGGCCAGGTGGAACGGCACGTGAACCTGGTCTGTCGGCGGTGCGGGGATGTGCTCGACGTTCTGGACCCGCGTGTCCGCGCGATCGAACGCACGGTCGCGTCGCGCGCGGGCTTTCAGGTGCGATCGGTTCGGTTCGAACTTCATGGGGTCTGTCCTCGCTGCCGGAGGCGTCGGGGCCCCGCACAGGAGGCGGGGGCATGACGCGCGACGATCCGGAAGTCCACGTGGCGGTCGTGGAGCCGAGCCATCCGCACGCGGGATCCGCCGACCTGCGCGCCCAACAGCACCACTCCGGGTATCTCCTCAAGGTGGTCCAGCCCGCGCTCCTCGGGCTGATGGACGGGTCCATTTCCACGCTCGCGCCGTTGTTTGCGACCGCGTTTGCCACTCGCAGTCCGCACACCGCGTTCCTGGTTGGCAGCGCGGCGGCGGTCGGCGCCGGGATCAGCATGGGTTTTGCGGAGGCGCTCTCCGACACCGGCACGTTGACCGGCCGGGGCAAGCCCATCATCCGCGGGTCGATCACCGGAATCGCCACGCTGATCGGCGGCCTGATGCACGCGCTCCCGTTCTTGATCCCGCATTTGGGCACCGCGCTCGCATTGGCCTACCTGGTCGTAGGAGTCGAGCTCGTGACGATCGCGTTCATCCGGAATCGCTACTTTGCCATGAGCTTCTGGCTCTCGGTCCTCCAGGTGGTCGTCGGCGGGGGCTTGGTGTTCCTCGCGGGGATCCTGATCGGGCGGTCGTGACGCTCCTGTGGCTCCCGCCGGGCGCCTCGCGCTACGCGGGGCTGGAGGAAGACTGGCCCGGTGTTCCGAGGGCGTCAAGGTGGATCCGGCTGTTCGTGTAGTCGACGACCGCGGCGGCGTCGCGCCGGCGGATCCTGGAGAGCGAGCCCGTATCGATCGTGATCGCCCGCAGGCGGGCGGGGGGCACCCCGACGATGCGCGCGATCACGGCCCGGATCGGGTCGGCGTGGGACACGATCACGATGGCCTCGTCCGCGTGGAGCGCCGCGAGCCGCTCCACGACGGCCCACATGCGTTCCGCCATCTCTTCGACCGATTCGACCCCGCGGACGCGTCCGCCGCGCGCCACGGCGTCGACGTCGTCGCGAAACCGCTCGCGGATCTCGGCTGCCGACAGGCCCTGCCACGCGGGGTACCCCCGCTCGAGCAACGCGGTCTCCGTCGCCACCGCGAGTCCGTGCGGCCGCGCGATCCGCTCCGCCGTCTCCTGCGCGCGCTCGAGCGGGCTCGATGCGACCCTCCCGATCGGGAGCGCGGCGAGCCTCGACGCGACGGCGGCCGCCTCCCCCCGGCCGTCCGAGTTCAGCGAGATACCGGGCAGCCGTCCGGCCAGACGATGCGCGACGTTCCAATCGGTGACGCCGTGGCGGACGAGATAGACGACGGTGGGCACATGGGGGAATTCGCCCGCGCGGGATGGAAGTCTTGCACCGGAACGCCCGCAGGGAGGGTCAGATGCTCCAGAACCCGCTGAAGGAACGGCTCCGCCGCGGCGACGCGGTGCTGGGCACGATCGTGTCGTTGCCCTCCCCCGAGGTCGTGGAGATCGTGGGCGTCGCCGGGTACGATTGGGTGCTGCTCGACATGGAGCATGGGCCGCTCACGAGCGAGACGCTTCAGGCGATGGTGCGGGCGTGCCGCGCCGTTGGCATCACGCCGATCGCGCGCGTTCCCGACCACCGGCCGAAGCAGATCTTGCAGGTGCTCGACGTGGGCTGCGTGGGGGTGATGGTCCCGCAGATCGAAACGCCCGAGCAGGCCGTCGCGGCCGTGGCCGCGACCAAATACGCGCCGGAGGGAACGCGGAGCCTCGCCGGAGGCACCGCGGCGTCTTCCTGGGGCGCGGTGTCGCTCGGGGATCACGTGACCACGAGCAACGCGGTCGTGATCAGCGTGCTGCAGATCGAGACCAGGCGGGGACTGGCCGCGGTCGAACAGATCGCCGAGGTCCCTGGCGTGGACGTGTTGTTCATCGGCCCGTCGGACCTGTCGCAGAGCCTCGGGCACCCGGGCCGGCCCGACCATCCGGAAGTACAGGCGGCGATTCGCCGCATCGTGGAGACGGGCCGGCGGGCCGGCGTCGCCGTGGGGATCCTGGCGTTGACGCCGGAGGATGTTCGCACGTACCATGCTCTGGGTGCGACCATGTTCGTCGACAGCGCGACCCGGCTGTTCCTGCGGGCTGCGCAGGCGCAGGTGACGGGGCTGCGGCAGGCCGCCGCGTCCGTCGCTGCGCGCTCCCGCGGGGATCGGTGACGCGTTGACCGGTCGGCTCGACTACCACGATCCGTTCCACGAGTTCGCCGGGCGGCTGACGGAGGCGCTCGAGGACAACCATCTCGTCGTGTCCGGGTACGCGTTCTTCGTGGACGTGGACCACATGAGCCGCGAGTACCGGTACGTCGTCCATCTGGAACAGGAGCCGTCGGCGGACACTCCGCAAACCTTCGCGTGGCCGTGGGCGGAGTTGCGGTTTCTCGTGGACGCGCTCTCGTTCGGACGACACATCGCGGAGTACGACGAGGGCGTCGAGTTCTCGCGCACCGTGCACGAAGAGGTGCAGGTCTTCGGCGAACTGCTGACCGAGGTCACGATGGACCGGCTGCTCGTGCCGCCGGACGTCGTCGGGCTGCGCAGGGCGATCATGCCCGTGTCCCCTGATCCCGGCGTGCCGAGTATCAGCCTGCAGCAGCACTTCTCGACGGAGGATGCGGCGCCGATGTACAGCGCGCGCGTGCAGTCGAGCGTCGTCCTGAAAGAAGACGAACTGGTGGATGCGGACCGCCCGCGCAAGATCGCCGCCGCGGTGGCGGCCATTCTCACCGCGCTCCAATCCCTCCGGCTCGCGGCCGAGGGCGCGCCGCTGCCCCCGTCGGAGTAGAGCCCCGCGGTGCGCGAGGCCGGCGGCGGAAGCGGCTCGAGGGGCGACGACGCGTTCATGCGCGTGGCGCTTGCGGAGGCGGCGGCCGCCGCGCAACTCGGCGACGTACCGATCGGGGCGGTGGTGGTCCGAGACGGCCGCGTGCTCGCGCGCGCGCACAATCGTCGCGAGGCCGACCGTGACCCCCTGGCGCACGCGGAGGTGCTGGCGCTGCGCGAGGCCGCGCGGCACTTGGGCGGCTGGCGGCTGATCGGTTGCACGCTGTACGTGACGCTCGAACCCTGCGCCATGTGCGCGGGCGCGATGGTGCAGGCGCGGCTGCCCCGACTGGTGTACGGCGCGACCGATCCAAAGGCCGGCGCGGTGGGGAGCGTCGTGGACCTGCTGCGAGACCCCCGGTTTCCGCACGTGGTCGAGGTGACCGGCGGGGTCTGTGCCGCGGAGTGCGGTGCCGTGCTGCGGGGCTTCTTTGATCGGCTGAGAACTCGCCCGTCCTAGCGCGCAGCACCCCGCAGCGTCGAACAGAACGGATTCACAGGCCGCGCCCGCCGCGCGGGCGAAAGGAGTGCCGATGCCGCTGCTCCTGCGAGAGTCGCACCTGCACCAACTCCTCACCATGCGCGCGTTGATCCCGCTCATGGAACAGACGCTCGCGGCGTTCAGTGCGGGAGGGGCGGTGCAGCCGCTTCGGCCCGTGGTTCCAGTCGACGCGCATCGCGGGTTTCTCGCGGTGATGCCGGCGTACCTGGTGACGCAGGAGGCGATCGGGCTGAAGGCGGTCGCCGTGTACCCCGACAACCCGGCGCGGGGGCTGCCGTCGCACCTCGCGACCATCCTTCTGCTCGACGCCCCGACGGGGGTGCTGCTCGCCGTGATGGACGGGCGCCTGATCACCGAGATGCGCACCGCCGCGGTGTCGGCCGCCGTCACCGCGAAGCTCGCCGGTCGTCCCGTCCGCACGCTTGCGCTATTAGGGGCGGGTGTTCAGGCGCGCAGCCACCTGCACGCACTCCGTGAAATCGCGTCTTTGGCCGAGGTGCGGGTGTGGAGCCGCACCCGCGATGCCGCCGACCGGTTCGCGGCGGAGATGCGCGAGCGGTTGCGCCTCCACGTGGTGGCCAGCGGCTCTCCGCGCGACGCCGCCCGAGGCGCGGACGTGATTTGCACGGTGACGTCGAGCCGGTCACCGGTGCTCGAGGGCGCGTGGCTCGAGCCCGGCGTGCACATCAACGCGGTGGGGGCGGCCCGGCCCGACTGGCGCGAGCTCGACACCGACGCGGTGTCGCGATCGCACCTGTTCGTGGACTCCCGAGCGAGCGCGGTGGCGGAGGCGGGTGATCTGGTGATGCCGGTGCGGGCGGGCGAGCTCACTGAGGCCCACGTGCTGGCGGAGGTGGGCGAGGTGTTCGCCGGCATGCATCCTGGGCGGACCGGTCCCGACGAGATCACGCTGTTCGAGTCCGTCGGCCTGGCGGTGGAAGACGTTGCGTCGGCGCGGCTGGCCTACGAACACGCCCTGGCGCGCGGCATCGGCGACAACTTCTCGTTGGAGTAGTGGAGGGAGCCGCGGCCCCCGACGGGAGCCGCCGCCGCGCGCATCCGTTGATCGCGATGCTCGGCTACACGGGGAACAGCCGCTGCTCCGGCAGCGTCAGCCGCTCGGCGCCGTCCGCCGTGACCGCGAACTGATCCTCGATCCCGACGACCCCTTCGCCGGGGAAGACGATCTTCGGCTCCACGCAGAAGACCACCCCGGGCTCGAGCGGGGCGGTGAAGCCGTCCGCGAGGACCGGCCACTCGTCGAGTTCCAGGCCCACGCCGTGCCCGACGTACCGCACGCGGAACCGGCCGGCACCCATGAACGCGTCGGCGTACCCCCGCGCACCGGCGCGCTCGACGGCGAGACGGAACAGGCGCTCCGGGGTGACGCCCGGCCGGATCTCGGCCTCCACCTCCCGGAGGATCTCGACCGCGGCGTCGTGGGCGTCAAGGAGCTTCTGGGAAAGCGTCCCGATCGCGAGGGTCCGCGTCTGGTCGCAGAGGTAGCCGTCCACGGCGCCGACATAGTCCACGATCACCGGCTCTCCCGCCACGATGCGGCGATGCCCGGCGCCGTACGGCACCGCGGCGCTCGGACCGACACCGCCGAGGGGTAGGTCGGGAAAGCTCGGGACCGCTGCGGCCTCGCCCGAAAACACATGGCCGTAGTAGGCTTCCTGGTTGAAGCCGCGGGTGCGGACGATGCCCTGATGGCCGAGGCGCCTCGCGGCGGCCTCGATCCCGGCCGCGAACGCCAAGTCCGTCATCCCCTGGCGGAGGGTGCGCACGGCTTCCTTGAGCATCTCGTTGGCCAGGGACGCCGCGGCCCGGATCCGATCGATCTCGTACGGTGACTTCACGGCGCGCACGAGGCGGATCGACGACGAGATGTCCGCGACCGTGACGCCGTCCAATGTCGCCGCGAAGCGGTCGCGGACCGTCACAGGCAGCACATCCAGTTCCATGCCGACACGTTCGACCGGTCCGCCGGCAGCGTCGCGCACCAGGGCTGCGAGGTCCCGCAGGCTGGCGAGCGGCACGATCCGCTCGAGCGCGCTCTCGCGCGTCGCGCGCTCGAAGACCCGCCGGACCCCGTAGACGGGGCGGCCGGCGGCCGGCACGACGAGCACACCGCTCTGCATGCTGCCGGCGAAGTAGAAGAGGTCCGCGTTCTGGGTGATCAGCGCGGCATGGAGGTCGAGATCTCGGAGATGACGTTGCAGCGCGGCGGCGCGGCGCCGGAGCTCGTCGGCGGGAGTCGAAGACACGGCTAGCCGACCGCCTGGCGATGGGCGTGCAGCATGCGGTAGGCGACGAGGCCGCGGTACGGCGCCCACGCCCGACTTGCGGACCGCACCTGCCGCTCCGTGAGGAGCCGCCGGCGCCCGAGCGACCACGCGACCGCTTTGCGCACCGCGAGATCCCCGGCGGGGACGATGTCGAAGCGGCGCAGTCCGCGGAGCAGCACCCATTCACTCGTCCAACGTCCGATCCCGGGCAGCGCGCTCATCGTGGCGATCGCGTCCTCGGACGGCATCGCCGCGAGGCGTGCCGCGGTCAGGCGGCCGTCGCGCAGGCGTCGGGCGATGGTCAGGATCGCATGCCCCTTGCCCGTGCTGATCCCGAGCGCGCGGATCCGCGACGCCCGGGTGCCCGCGACCCGTTCCGGCGTGGGGTAGGCCCAGTACCCGACGCCGCGGTAATCGTAGCGCATGCCGAACGCGTAGATGAACGCGGCGCGGTGGCGATTCGCGACCGCGGCATGCAGCTGCTGGCCGAGCACCGCGTGGACGAGCGCCTCGAACAAGGACGAATGCCCCGGAAGCAGACGGCCCGCGCGCGCGCGAACGAACCGCCGCGCTGCGGGCGGCAGGCGGCCGGCCAGGGCCGCGCCGGGGTCATCGAGCCCGAGGACCCGCGTGACGGTCCGTTTCACGAGGTCCCGGGGCGCTTCGCCGGCCAGACGTCGGATCGTGAGCACGCGGCGGCAGGTCACCTCGACCAGAAACACGCACCCGTCTACCGCGAACAGGCGGCGCCACCGGCGGCCGTCGCACCAATGGAGCGGATCGTGGGGGCCCCGGCGTAGCGCCTCGATCGTCCCGAGGAAATCAAACGCCGGTGGAGCCGACACGCGGAACGCCTGCCTCATGCGACCTCCTGCGCAGCGGGGAACGGGTTCCTGCGCGGCTGGTGCCTCTCGCCGTGCACCAGTATACCGCACGAGCTTCCGGGGAGCCCCGATCCCGGCCTATACTGCGGGTAGTGTTGCCACGTCGTTACCGGAGGGCCGTATCGATGACTCGACAGCAGGTGTCGGCCGGGGCGGTTTGGGGTCCCAGAGTCGGGTACTCGCGCGCCGTGCGCGCCGGCAACATGATCTTCGTGGCCGGGACCGCGGCGGCGGATCCGCATGGGAACGCGATCGCGCCCGGAGACGCGTACGCGCAAACCAAAGACGTGCTCGGCCGGATCGAGCGCGCGATCCGCGAGCTCGGCGGGACGATGCGGGACGTGGTCCAGACGCGCATCTTCGTGACCGACATCGGCCGTTGGGAGGAGGTCGGCCGCGCGCACGGCGAGGTGTTCGGGCAGATCCGCCCGGTCACGAGCATGGTCGAGGTTCGCGCGCTGATCGCGCCGGGGATGCTGGTTGAGGTCGAGGCGGTCGCGTTGCTCGAGCCGTAAAGCCAGGCGGCGGGCCGGAGGAAGTTTCCGTCCCCCCGCGAACGCCCTATAATACACGCTAGGACCAAAGTAGGATCAAAGCGACGTTGGCCCTTTCCATGACCGCCGCCGTTCGTGACTGTTGGAGCGTTTCCGTCGGGGCCCGTCGTTCCGTCACCACGTCGTGACTTCAGGTGCGGATGACGATGCGCACTCCTCGGGCTGCGGGCTTCAACGGTGCGGTCACAAGCCCCCGATTGTTGCAGGCGCGCGTGCGTGCCGGCCCACGTGAGATGGGGACCGGCGCGCGTCGTTCTGGTGGCAACGGACTGTGGAGGAGGGACGAACAGTGAAGCGGACGGTCAAGATCACGGTGAACGGCGTTACGCACACCAACGAGGTCGAGCCGCGCCTCTTGTTGGTGCACTACATTCGCGAGGTCCTCGGGCTGACCGGGACCCACATCGGATGCGACACGACGAACTGCGGCGCGTGTACCGTCCTGATGAACGGCAAGGCCGTCAAGTCGTGCACGCTCCTCGCCGTCCAGGCCGACGGAGCCCAGTTCACGACGGTCGAAGGCCTCGCCAAGGATGGGCAGCTCCATCCGATCCAGGAGGGATTCTGGGAGGAGCACGGGCTGCAGTGCGGATTCTGCACGCCTGGCATGATGTTGACCGCGGTGGATCTGCTCCAGCGCATCCCCAATCCGACCGAGGAGCAGATCCGATGGGGGATCGACGGCAATCTCTGTCGCTGCACCGGGTACCAGCACATCGTCAACTCGATACAGTACGCGGCCAAGAAACTTCGGGGCGAGACTCCAGGCAAAGTCGCGCGGTAGGGGTACGGGGAGGGAGTCGTCATGGCCGTCAGCAAATTGTTCGGGGCAAGCATCAAGCGCCGGGAAGATCCCCGGCTGATCACGGGACAGGCGACCTACACCGATGATCTGCAGCTACCGGGCATGCTGCACGCGCAGATCGTGCGGAGCCCACACGCCCACGCCCGGATCGTTCGCGTGGACGCCGCGGCGGCGCGGCGGCATCCGGGAGTCGTGGCCGTCTACACGGGGAAGGACCTCGCAGGCAAGCTGAACCCGATCCCCACGGCGTGGCTGGTGCCGAACGCGGATCTCAAGACACCGCCGCATCCAGCGCTCGCGGTGGATGTGGTGCGCTACGTCGGGGACGGCGTCGCCGTCGTGGTGGCGGAGAGCCTGTACGCTGCGCGCGACGCCGCGGCCCTGGTGCAGGTGCAATACGCACACCTCCCGGCGGTGGTGGACCAGGAACAGGCGGTGCGAGACGGCGCGCCACAAGTTCACGCGGACGTTCCGCGGAACGTCGCGTTCACGTGGCGTGTCGCGGGCGGCGACGCTGACCAGGCGTTCGCCGAGGCGAAGCGTGACGGGGTCGTGGTCACGCAGCGGTTCGTGAATCAGCGGTTGATCCCGAACGCGATGGAAACACGCGGCGTCGTCGCGCGGTACAACAGCGGCGCCGGTGAGCTGACCGTTTGGTATACGACCCAGAACCCTCACATCGCGCGGTTCCTGATGTCCGTCGTCACGGGGATCCCCGAGCAGAAGGTCCGGGTGATCGCTCCCGAGGTCGGCGGAGGGTTCGGGAGCAAGATCCCGTTCTACGCCGACGAGGCGGTCGTGGTGTTCTGTGCGCGCGAGACGGGGCACCCGGTGAAGTGGGTCGAGGATCGCCGCGAGAACTACGTCGCGACGATTCACGGCCGCGATCACATCACCGACCTTGAGATCGCGGCGCGGAAGGACGGCACGATCACGGCACTTCGGGGCAAGACGTGGGCCAATCTGGGCGCGTACCTCTCGACCGCCGCGCCGGGTGTGCCCACGATCCTGCACGGCCTGATCCTCACGGGGTGCTACGCGATTCCGAACCTGTCGTACGAAGTGCTCGGCGTGTTCACGAACACGTCGCCGGTGGACGCGTACCGCGGCGCCGGTCGCCCCGAGGCGACCTACCTGATCGAGCGGATGGTCGATCTCGTCGCGGGCGCGCTGAAGATGGATCCCGCGGATGTCCGCCGGAGGAATTTCATCAAGCGCGAGCAGTTCCCGTACACGACCGTCGAGGGACTGACATACGACAGCGGGGACTATCACCCCGCGCTCTCCAAGGCGCTCGAGCTGATCGGGTACGAGAAGATCCGGGACTTTCAGAAACAAGGGCCGAAGGACAACCGCTATCTGGGCGTCGGACTGAGCACGTACGTGGAGATCTGTGGGCTCGGTCCGTCGGCGGTCGCCGGCGCGGTCGGCTTCCAGGGCGGGCTGTGGGAGAGCGCCACGGTGCGTCTCCACCCGACCGGCAAGGCGACCGTGTTCACCGGCGCGTCGCCGCACGGGCAGGGGGAGGAGACGACGTTCGCGCAGATCGTCGCAGAGGAGCTTGGCCTGCCGATCGAAGACATCGACGTGGTGCACGGCGACACCGGCGCGATCGCGATGGGGTGGGGGACCTACGGGAGCCGCACGACGGTCGTCGGTGGCGCCGCGATCGTACTCGCCGCGCGCCGGGTGAAGGAGAAGGCGGGGAAGATCGCGGCACACATGCTCGAGGCGTCCGAGGCGGACATCACGTTCGACCAGGGCCGTTTCTCTGTCAGGGGGAGCCCGGACCGGTCGAAGACGATCCAGGAGGTCACGCTCGCGGCGTACCTTGCGTGGAGCCTGCCGGCGGGCGTCGAACCGTCGCTCGAGGCGTCGGCGTTCTACGATCCGTCGAACTTCACCTTCCCGTTCGGGACGCATATTGCCGCGGTCAAGGTCAACGCGGATACCGGCGAGGTCGAGTTGCGGCACTACGTGGCCGTCGACGACTGCGGCCGGGTCATCAATCCGCTGATCGTCGACGGGCAGGTCCACGGCGGGCTCGTACAGGGGATTGCGCAGGCCCTGTGGGAGGGTGCCGTCTACAGCCCAGAGGGGCAGTTGTTGACCGGTTCCATGATGGACTACGCGGTGCCGAGGGCGCACATGTTCCCGATGTTCACGACCGCGCGCACCGAGACGCCGTCGCCGCACAACCCGCTCGGCGTGAAGGGCGTGGGGGAAACCGGCACGATCGCGAGCACGCCGGCCGTCGTCAACGCGGTGCTCGACGCGCTGCGCCCCCTCGGCGTCACACACCTGGACATGCCGCTGACGCCGCAGCGGATCTGGAACGCGATTCACGCAACGACCCGGAGGTGACGACAGCATGATTCCTGCAGCGTTTGAATACCACGCGCCAACGACCGTGAAGGAGGCGATCGGGCTGCTGCAAGAGCACGGAGACGACGCCAAGGTGCTCGCCGGCGGCCACAGCCTGCTTCCGATCATGAAGTTCCGGCTCGCGCAGCCGAAAATCGTGGTGGACATCGGCCGCATCCCGGGGCTGGATGGGATCAAGGCCGCGGGCGACACGATCGCGATCGGCGCGCTTGTGACCCACGACACCGTGGAGCACAGCGACGTGCTCAAGGCCAAGTGCCCGCTCCTGCCGGAGGCCGCGGGGCTCATCGGCGACATGCAGGTGCGGAACCGCGGCACGATCGGCGGGTCCCTGGCGCACGCCGATCCCGCCGCCGACTATCCGGGGGCGATGCTCGCGCTGGACGCGCAGATCGTGGCCACCGGGCCGAAGGGATCCCGCACGATCGCGGCGCGGGACTTCTTCGTCGAGTTGCTCACGACCGCGCTCGCGCCGGCGGAGATCATCACCGAGGTGCGGGTTCCCGTGCTCGGCAAGGGCACCGGCACGGCGTATGTGAAGCATGCGCACCCGGCCAGCGGATACGCGGTCGTGGGCGTGGCGGTCGTGCTGTCGGTAAGCGGCGGGAAGTGCCAGAAGGTGGCGGTCGGCGTCAACGGCGTCTCGGGCAAAGCGTACCGCGCCACTGCGGTCGAGAAGGCGCTCACGGGGCAGGCGCTTGACGAGAAGACCGTGGCGGCCGCCTCGGCCCACGCCGCGCAGGGTGCGGACACGCAAGGCGATCTCTATGCCTCGAGCGAATTCCGCGCGCATCTTGCGTCGGTGTACGTGAAGCGCGCGGTCCTGAAGGCGGCGGAGCGCGCGAAGTAGCGACCGCGGCCTGACACCGCTGCGCATTTGCGGCGGCGCGCGCCATCGCCGGGCTGACCGTGCGCGTCCCCTGAGGGCGGAGGGGCCGTGCTATAATGGGTGTCGTTCCGGAGGGGTGCGAGAGCACGGCCGAATCGGCACGCCTGGAGAGCGTGTAGGTGGGCAACCGCCTCGTGGGTTCAAATCCCACCCCCTCCGCCAATTCAATCGCAGACGAGGATGGGCATGAACACGCGGGAGATCCGCCGCGCGCTTTTCGAATTTCTCAAGACGCTCGTGATCGCGTTCGTGCTCGCGCAGCTGATCATGACGTCCGTCGCGCAAGCCTTCCAGGTGGAGCAATACTCCATGGAACCCAACCTGTTGCCGCGCGACCGGGTCCTCGTCAACAAGTTCGTCTACCACTTCCGTCCGCCGCGCGCGGGCGAGATCGTCGTGTTACATCCGCCGATCGATCCCAGGCGTAACTACATCAAGCGCGTCGTCGCGGTGCCCGGCCAGACCGTGCGGATCCACGACGCGCACGTCTACGTCGACGGCCGGATGCTTCAGGAGGCCTACCTGCGTGTGCCGACCGACGGGACATACGGCCCGGCACGGGTACCGGCCCGCCAGATCTTCGTGTTGGGCGACAATCGCGACAACAGCGAAGACAGCCGGGCGTTTGGGTTCGTGCCAGACAGCAATCTCGTCGGGGAGGCGATCCTGATCTACTGGCCCGTGGACCGGCTGCGTTTGCTGCGGTAGGCGCGGTTACGCGCGCGCATCCGTCGGGGGCTCCTCCCGCGCGTCCACGGCGTGCCGGGCGGCGTCTTCACGCAGGATCCGGCGGAGCGGCTTCCCGATCAGCGTCGTCGGGATTTCGTCCACGATGGTGATCCGCCGGGGCATCTTGTAGTCTGGGATTCTCGCGCGCAGAAACTCGCGGAGTTCGGTGCGGAGCGGGCCCGGGTCCGCGACCGGTTCCTTCGGCACCACGTACGCGACGATGGTTTCCCCTCGGATCGGCCGCTTGACGCCGACGACCGCGGCCTGCCGCACGGCCGGGTGCTGCCGAAGCGGTTCCTCGATCTCGCGCGGGTAGACGTTCAAGCCGCCGACGTTGATCATATCCTTCTTGCGGTCCACGAGAAAGAAGAACCCGTCCTCGTCCATCCGCCCGACGTCGCCGGTAAACAGCCACCCGTCGCGAATCGCGCCTGCGGTCTCCGCCGGCGCGTTCCAATAGCCGCGCATGACCTGGGGGCCCCGCACGATCAGTTCGCCGGTCCCGCCCGCGGGTAACGTCCGCGTGCCGGTGTCGAGATCCACGATCCGGGCGTCGGTGTCCGGCAGGGGAACGCCGATGCTGCCCGCCTTGCGCACGCCGCCCTCCCACAGTGGGTTGGCGGAGACCAACGGGGACGCTTCGGTGAGTCCGTAGCCTTCGACGAGCCGCCCTCCCGTGAGTTGTTCGAATTCCGCCACGACATCCTGGGGGAGCTCCGCTGCGCCCGATACGCACAGGCGGATGCTGTGCAGGTTGTACCGCTCGACGTGCTTGACGCGGTTGATCGCGGCGTACATCGCCGGCACCCCCGGGAACACCGACGGCCGGTAGCGCGGCACCTGCTCGGCCACGAGCCGCGCGTCGAACATGCGCATCAGCACCATGAGCAGCGTCGCGCCGAGCCGAATGCCGGCGTTGAGCACCAGGAGGCCGTACGCGTGGAAGAGGGGCACGACCGTCAACAAACACTCCGCGCCCTCGCGGAGGTCCACGAACCAAGAGATACCCTGCGCGGCGTTCGCCACGAGGTTCCGGTGGGAGAGCATCGCTCCGCGTGGGATGCCGGTCGTGCCGCCGGTGTACTGAAGGATCGCCACGCTGTCGGGAGCCACCGTGATCACCGGCGGTGTGGCGTGGCCGGAGCGGAGGAAGCGATACCACGGGAGCGCGCGGACGTGCGCGGGCATCGCGTCCCCGGCACGGCGTTCGCGGGTCAGCGTATACAACACCCGCCAGAGAGGCGGGAAGTAGTCCGATACCTTGGTGAGGACGACGTGCTCGAGGGACGTCCGGCTGCGGATCGCCTCCACTTGGGCGGAGAGGCGCGTCAGGGTCACGAGCACCCGCGCGCCGGAGTCCGCGAGCAGGTTCGCGAGATCGTCGCCGTGGTACAGGGGATTCACCTGGACCGCCACCGCGCCCGCCTTCAAGATGCCATACAGCGCGATGGGGTACTGTGGAAGGTTGGGCAGGGACACCGCGACGCGGTCCCCCGGTCTCACTCCCGCACCGATCAGCGCGTTGGCGAACCGATCACTCTGCCGGTCCAGGGCGCGGTACGTCAGGGATCCGGTGAATCCGGGGCCGGCCAGCAAGACGGCGGGGCGATTCGGGAAGCGATCGGCGGCCGTTCGGAGAAACGAGGGCAGCGGGGCGTCGGGGAACGTGATCGATGCGGGGACGGCATTGCCGTAGAATCGATGCCACGGACGCGGCTCCACCTCTCGCCTCGCTCCTCTCCGCGGGGCCCCACAAGGGCAACCGGTCCGCCTCGCGCGATTCGCGCGCGGCCGGGGGGACGACTAGCGATCGGCATTCCACGCGGCGGGAACGAGTCCCTTGTGGGTTTCCGGCATCCATGCCGCGACCGCACGCACGGTGCAGGACCGCGCCCTCTCCAGGCGGAAGAGACGGCCGATGTACACGCTTATCAAGTTCCTGCACATCTTCGGTGCGGTGCTGTTCCTCGGTAACATCATGGTGACCGCAATGTGGAAGGCACGCGCCGACCGGACGGGTGATCTCGCGACAATCGCGTTCGCCCAGCGGCTGGTGGGGCTGACCGATCTGGCGTTTACGGTGCCGGGGGCGGCGCTGATCGCGGTCACCGGGTACGCGATGGCGGTGCGGCGTCCGTTTCCCCTCCACGGCCTCCCATGGCTGGAGTGGGGGCAGGGATTGTACTGGGTCACGGTGCTCCTCTATCTGCTCGTGCTCGTGCCCATCCAGCGCCGGTTGATCACGGTCGCGGACGCCGCGCGCCGGTCCGGGAGTCTCGCCCCCGAGTTCCGGCGCCTGTCCGCGCGCTGGGCGCTGTGGGGCGGGATCGCCACGCTGCTGCCTCTCGCCGCGCTGTACCTCATGGTCACGAAACCGTAGGCGGCCGGACGCCGTGTCTAGCGGTCGGTCCCAGGAAGGGTTCAGCGCGCGCGGGTTGGTACCGATTCTGGTGCTGGATGTCGCATGCCCCTACCTGGCGTACACGTTTCTGACGCATCGGGTGCCGGGCATGTCGCCGTCACTCGCGCTCGTGTTGTCCGGGGTGTTCCCGGCGCTCGGCAACGTCCTGAGCCTGATCCGCAGCCGCACGCTCGACATTATCGGGGTCTTTGTCCTGGTGGGGATCACCGTCGGCGCCGCGACCGCGTTCCTGAGCGGTGACCCCAAGCTCGTGCTGATGCGCGAGTCGTTCGTGACGGGCGCGCTCGGGGCCATCTGCCTGTTCTCGCTCCTGTGGCACCGACCGCTGTTGTTCTTTATCGGCCGCGACTTCAGCACGGGACACGATCCGGTGCGCGTTGCCGAGTTCAACGCGCTCTGGCAGCGGGCGGGCGCACGCCGGGTGTTTCGGATCATGACCACGGTGTGGGGCGTGGGGTGGGTCGGCGAGTTTGCGCTCAAGGTCTTGCTGGTGCTGAGCCTGTCGATCCCGCGGATGCTGGTCGTCGGCCCGATTGTATCCAACGGCGTCACGATCGCGCTGATTCTGTGGACCCTCAGGTACGCGCGGGAATCGCGGCGGCGGGGCGAGGCGCTGCGCGCCGCCGCGGGTTCGACGAGCCCTCCGTCGTCACCGCCGCCGTAGCGTGGCGGCCCGACCCAGATACGCGCGCCGCCCTGTTGGCCGCAGTTAAGACCCGGTGGGACGCGCCGGGCACAGCGCGCCCCGTGTGTTATACTGCTGGTGGCCGTGCTAGGCGGGGAGCTAGCGGTTCCCTGTACCCGCAACCCGCTACAGCGGGGCTGAACTCCCGCCCGAGGCCTCGTCTCTGAGGAACCGGCCTACGTAAGCGGTGAGGAGGATCGGGTCCCGCGCAACGAGATCTTACCAACCCCGCCAGGTCCGGAAGGAAGCAACGGTACGTAAGCCGTTTCGTGTGCCGTGGGGACACCTGGTCGGAGCTGGCTGCGTGGGGACCGCCTCGGAGAGGTTGTCGACGGCGGGTGCACGGCCAAAACTCTCTTTGCCGGCGCGCAGACCCCCGGTACGGGTTCTCCGCCGCGGGTGTGCGGCGGCTACGACGATCCCGGGGTCGGGCTCTGGTAGAAGACGAAGAGCGCAGCGAGATTGTTGACGCCGTGCGCGATCATGCCCGGTGCGAGCGAGCCGGTGTAATCGTAAGTGTACGCGAGGACCACGCCGAGCAGCACGATCGGCACGAGCGCCACCGGCTCGAGATGGGCTGCGGCGAAGAACAACGCGCTCAGCAGTACCGCGAGGTGGCGGTTCATCACGCGGCGCAGCGCCCCGAACGCGAGGCCCCGAAAGAAGATCTCCTCGCCGATCGGCACGACGATGCCGACCAGCACCGCGAGGACGGCGATCTCGCCGCGTTGATGAAGCTGCGGTAGGATGCGGTACACCGGCGTGTGGACCTCGTCGCGCACCACGAGGTCGTTTGCGGCCTGGCGCCCCATCCAGATCGCGAGCGCGGCCACGGTGGCGCTCTGCCCCACGCTGTTCGCCGCGATGCCGGCCGCCGCGGCGATCGCGCCCTGGCGGAGCCGCTGCGACCAGGCACCGATCGTGAGGCCAAGCGCGGCGAGCGGGAGGCGGTACTTGACGCGCGCGACGTAGACGGCAGCGGCGGCGAACACCGCGTTCTGGAGCACCGCGAGCGCGGCGATCGTCGGAAGCGGCGGCGCACCGGCGGCGCGGACGTGAAGCAATTGGCCGATGAGCGGGACGATCATCGTGAAGAACAGCGTGAGCGCCAGGATTTCGAGGATCCCCCACGCCGGCGCGCGTGAGGGACGCATCAACAGGTAGAGCGGCGCGACGAGACCCAGGCCGAGCAGCGTGGCCACCGCCCACAGCGCGGCGGACCTCGCGCCGACGCGCGGCCTCGCGTCGAAGAAGATGCCGACCGCGATCGTAAGGGAAACCAGCGCGAGCAATCGCGGTCCGATGCTGCACCTCCAGGAGTGCCGGTAAGGTTCGGCGAATACGTCGCAAGACCTGCGCGAGGTGGACGTCCGCGTGTCTCATGTGTCCTTCTACCGGAAATGGCGGCCGCAGACGTTCGAGGATGTGTTCGGCCAGGAGCGTGTGACCCGCACGCTTCAGAACGCCATCGCATCGAACCGCATCGTGCACGCGTATCTGTTCTGCGGGTACCGCGGCACCGGCAAGACGACCACGGCGCGGTTACTCGCGAAGGCGCTGAACTGCGAACGCGGTCCCACGCCGACGCCATGCAACGTGTGCGCGAACTGTCGCGCGATCAGCGAGGGCGCCTCGCTCGACGTCATTGAGATCGACGCGGCGAGCAACCGCGGCATCGACGAGATCCGCGATCTCCGCGAGAAGATCTCGCGCGTCCCCGTCGGGAGCCGGTACAACGTGTACATCATCGACGAGGCGCACATGTTGACGACGGAGGCGGCCAACGCGCTGCTGAAGACGCTCGAGGAGCCACCGGCGCACGCCGTGCTCGTCCTCGTGACAACCGAGCCGCACCGGCTCCCGCCGACGATCACGTCGCGCACCCAGCGCTTCGACTTCAAACGTATTCCTCAGGCCACGATCGTCGACCGCCTGCGCGCCATCGCGACGTCGGAGGGGTTCACTGTCGAGGAGGATGCGCTCCATCTGATCGCACGGAGCGCGGACGGCGCGTTGCGGGACGCTGAGAGCCTGCTCGACCAGCTCAGCGCCTTTTGCCAGGGAACCGTGACCACGGCCGACGTGCTGGCGGTGCTCGGCGTGATCGAGGAGGAAGTGACGCAGGAACTGGCGGACGCCATCATCGGCGGCGATGGCGCGCGGTGCTTGGTGATCGCGGCCCGCGTGATCGACGAGGGCCGTGATGTCCGCCAGATCCTCAGGAGTCTCATCGAGCAGTTCCGGGATCTCCTCGTGGTTGCGGTGGTCGACGAGCCCCGGGGGGTCGTCGAGACGAGCGACGCTCGGCTGGCTTCCCTGCGCGCGCAGAGCGCGCGGCTCGCCCCGGCGGCGATCATCCAGAAGATCCGGATGCTCGCCGCCGCCGAGGCGGAAGCCAGGCTGACGACCCAGCCGCGGATTGCGCTCGAGATGGCGCTGCTGCGGGTGAGCCGCCCGGAGATGGATCCGACGCTCGACGGGTTGACAGCGCGGGTGGAGGCGCTCGAGCGGCGGCGCGATCGACCGGCCGGAGACGGTGCGGCCGCGCCGCCGCGCTCGGAGGGTCCCGCGACCGGCGCCCCGTCCTCTGGAGACGACGCCGGGCAGGGGCGGCGCGGCGGCGCCTCACGCTCGGCCGCGCCGAGAACTGCGGGCGCGCCCCGTCGCGACCCGTCGCGCAGCGACGCCGGGGCTGACTCGACGGGGGCGGTCGAGGAATCGCAGGCCAGCGCCTCCGCGGGTTCACGATCGGATCCGGCGGGGGCGCGCGGAGCCGCCGCGCCCGAGCCGCCCGGCGCTGGGGCGTCTCCCGGGCAGGTGGCCGCCCGCGACGCTGCGTCCGAGGGCGGCGTGAGCTTCGAGTTGCTCCGTGCCCGGTGGGGCCACGTGATGGAGGAGGTGAAGCAGCGCACTCGCACGGTCCACGCGTTTCTCCTGGAGAGCACGCCCCGTGAGCTGTCTGGCACCGAGCTGGTGCTTGCGGTGCGGCACCGGTTCCACATGGAGAGCCTTCAGGACCTCAAGACCCGCCGGATCGTGGAGGATGCGCTGGCGCGCGTGTTTGGTGCGCCGATGCGCGTGCGGTTTACGCTCGATGACACCCCGCCGCCGGCGCAGGAGGTGCCTCCCGAGGCCCCCGGCGCAGCCGATGATGTGTTGGTCTCGGAGGCGGTGCGCCGGTTCGGCAATCCCGTGCAGGAGGTCCGGCGCCCCGAGTAAGGGCGGCCGTGGCGAGGCCCGGCGCTGGTTCGGGGCGCCGAGCGTCCTACGCACCATGGGGAGTGACGCATGTTCAACATGCAGAAGATGCTGAAGCAGGTTCAGAAGGTCCAGGAAGAGATGGCCCGGGTCCAAGAGGCGCTGTCGGGCGAACGCGTCGAGGGGACCGCTGGCGGCGGTGTCGTCCGCGCAATCGCGAACGGGCACGGGGATCTCGTCTCGATCACGATCGACCCTAGCGTCGTCGACCCGAGCGACGTCTCGATGCTCGAGGATCTGGTCGTCGCGGCGTCCGGGGAAGCCCTTCGGAAGGCCCGGGACCTGGCCGCCGAGCGCATGAAGGCCGTGACCGGGGGGCTCCAGATTCCCGGTCTGCCCGGCCCCGGCGCGTGAGTCCGCGGTGTTCACGTACGCGCCGCCGCTCGCCCGGCTGATCGAGGAGCTGGGGAAGCTGCCCACGGTCGGTCCGAAGACCGCGCAGCGTCTCGCGTTCCACATGCTCTCGATGTCGGCGCAGGACGCCGAGGCTCTTGCCGAGGCGATTCTGGAATGCAAACGTCGGATCCGTCACTGCTCCGTGTGCGGCAACATCACCGAGGCCGACCCGTGCGCGCTGTGCACCAATCCGCAGCGGGACCGGTCGGTGATCTGCGTCGTCGAGGACGCGCGGGACATCGCCGCGATGGAGCGCACGCGCGAGTTCAAGGGCGTCTATCACGTCCTGCAGGGTGCGATCTCCCCCCTGGACGGGATCGGACCGGACGACCTGCGCATCACCGAACTGCTGCATCGCGTCTCCACGGGCGAGGTCTGCGAGGTCATCGTCGCCACGAATCCCCGCGTGGAGGGCGAAGCCACAGCGCTCTATCTGTCCAAAGTGCTCAAGCCCCTCGGGGTCCGGGTCACCCGGATCGCGCACGGGTTACCCGTTGGCGGCGATCTGGAGTACGCGGACGAGGTGACGCTGGCTCGCGCGCTGGAGGGACGCCGCGAGCTGTAGCCGGCCTGCGCGTCCGCACGGTCACTTGCCTGGTTCCGATCCCTTGGTTATACTGGGCGCGGTGAGGGTATGGAGTTCGTCAGCCCTACATACGGTAGGCTCAGCTTCGAACGCATGTTCCAACAGCTCGTCGGCTACATGCAGGAACAGCCGGACCAACGGTACCACCTGATCATCGGGACGGACTCCCTGCTAGGCGACGACACCTGTTTCGTGACCGCCGTCGTGGTGCATCGCGTCGGTCGCGGGGGGCGGTATTTCTACCACAAGTTCCGAAACCGCAAGATCGAGAGCCTGCGACAGCGCATTCTCTACGAAACCTCGCTCAGCCTGGAGACGGCAAGCCAGCTCAGCGCCGAACTCGCGAAGAACGGTTACAGCGAACTGCCCGTGGAGATTCATCTGGACGTCGGCGACCGCGGGGAGACCAAGCGGGTGATTCGCGAGGTCGTCGGCATGGTCCAGGGCAGCGGCTACGCCGCGGTGACCAAACCCGACAGCTACGGGGCGAGCAAGGTCGCGGACCGCGAGACCGGGAAGTCGTCTCCGCGCGCGCGCACCGCCGTGCGCCGCCCCGCAGCGTTGAAAGGGAGCGCGGCGGGGGAGTAGCGGCGGGCCCGTCGCGTCCGCGGCGGGCCGGTTACGAAGGCAGGTCTTCCTTCTCGAGCACCATCTCAAGCGGATATTCGGCGGCGCAGCGCGCCAGGGCATCGCCCGCCTTGCGCAGGTTGCCGACGAGTTGGGTCGCCTCAGCGTGAGGCCGCGCTTCCTGTTCCATCCACTCCACAATGCTCTCGACCGCGGAACACACGTGTTCCAGCGCGATGTGGATGTCTTCGGATATCTTGATCCGACGCGTCGCGCCTTGGATCGATTCCGCCGGGAGTGTTCCTCCTCGAATTGCCCGAACTGCTCGGAGCGTTTGCGCCATCAGATCATCTTCTTCGTGCGGACTGGAAAAGCCACTATCCGTCAACGGCACTGTCGTTCTCCCCGTACGATAGATGTACACAGTGTTTCTGTGCCACCTCGACAATGCCTGCTACGATTCCAAATCAAATCGAATCAACTGCCGATCAAGAATGCGATGCATGCCGCGGCGCTCGGGTGCGCCACCGCCGCGCGCCAGGTCGAAACCCCTCGTCCAGATCCGACGACCGAATCGTTCACTCGACACACGTGCGGCGCCTCGGCTGCGGGAGGTGGAGCAGGAACTCGCCAACCGGCGTGCAATGACGTGATGCGCCGCCGTGAGGCGCGTGAGTCATCGTGCGGCGTGGCGCCCCGTGAGACGATCAATTGTGACGCGTGCAGATCTCGCCCGTTCTGTGCGGGCGGGCCTCGTGGCTGGCCTCCCGGCCCACGGGGACCCGTCTCTTTCCCGTGACGACGCGGTATTCGATCGCCTGGGCGTTCCCACGTATCTCGGCCCGGCCGCACTGGAGTTCGGCGCGATGTGGGGCGCGTGCGCGTTCTGGGAGGCGGTGGGGCGACAGGTCGTCGGGCCGGAGTTTGCGGAACGCCGAGAGGGAGTGGCGTTCTATCTTTCGGTCGATGAGTACCGATCGGATGGCAGTGCTGAATTACTCGCTTTGATCGAAGGACGCCACCGCCCCGACGGGGGAGTCTCTCTCACGCTTCACTTACCGGAGCGTGGGCCCGAGACGTCCGCGATGGCCGATGTGGTCTGGGACGGCCAACGCGAAACCCCAAGGGGAGGGATTCGTGTGCAGTTGAAGGAGTTGGTACACAGCCTCACCGACCTGATCTGGACGCTGGAGCGCGACAAGCCGCAGTCCGCCGAGGGGCCGATCCTCAGCTACGTGCAGGAAGCCGTCGCCGTCGAGATCGAGTATCGCCGGCGGATGCGCGACCTCGATCGCAGGCTGGCCGACATCGAAGGTGTGCAAGGGGTGTCGGTCTCGTCGTAACCTTCGGGCCGGCGCCTGGAACGCGCCGCGCCCGTCGCACGGACCGGCCGGGGCGGGCGTCGGAAGCGGCTGTGCAGAAGCTACCCGGCGTCGCTGACGCCGGGTCCCTGCGCCCGTTCCTCACCTGGCCGTCGTGTCGCGCGGCCGGATCTGTTTGAGCCCGCCCATGTACGGAACGAGCGGTTCCGGGATTGTCACGCTGCCGTCCGCCTGCTGATAGTTCTCCAGAATCGCCACGATCGTTCGCGGGACGGCGACGGCCGTGCCGTTCAGGGTATGCACGAACTCCGTGCCGGTCCGGTCTCGCCGCCGGAAGCGGACGTTGACCGCGCGCGCCTGGAAATCCGTGCAGTTGCTGCACGACTGCGTCTCCCCGTAGCCGTTCCGCCCGGGCATCCACGTCTCGATGTCGAACTTGCGTGCCGCCGGATCGCCGAGGTCGCCCGCGGCGATGTTCACGACGCGGTACGGGAGGTCGAGCGACTGCCAGAGGCGCTCCTCGAGGCTCAGGAGGAACTCCTGTTCGTCCCAGGAGCGGTCGGGGTGACAGTACGAGAACATCTCCACCTTGTCGAACTGATGTACCCGGAAGATGCCGCGGGTGTCCTTGCCGTGCGCGCCGGACTCCCGGCGAAAGCACGTCGAGATGCCGCAGAGCCGGACCGGTAACTGGGTTTCCTCCAGCACCTCCCCGGCGTGCATCGTCCCGAGGGCCATTTCCGACGTACCCGTCAACGCGAGATCTTCTCCCTCCACACGGTACACCATCTGGTCGTCGAGTTGCGCGCCGCCCATCATCCCGAGCAGGTTCTCCCGGCGAACGAGCACCGGCGTGATCGTCGGCACGAACCCCTCGGTCGATAGCTGGTCGACCGCGTAGCGGATCAGCGCGAGCTGCAACAGTGCTCCGTCGCGCCGCAGAAAGAAGAATCGAGACCCAGAGGTCTTGGCGCTGCGCTCCACGTCGAGGATGTCGAGGAGGGTGCCGAGTTCGACGTGGTCCCGCGCGGTGAACGGAAACGCCGGCGGCATGCCCACCGTCCGGATGGTTTGGCCGGCGTCGGCGCCGCCCTCCGGTACGGACGCATGGGGCGGGTTGGGGATGGTGCGCAGCGCTGCGGTCAGCTCGCGCTCGGCACTGTTGAGCGCAGGTTCCTCCGCCTTGATCTCGGCGGCCAGGCGCCGCAGCTCCTCGAGCCGCGCCGTCCGCTCCGGGTCCGCAAGGCGACGGATCTCATCGGAGGCGCGCTTCTGTCGGGCACGGAGCCCTTCCACACGGGCGAGGGTTTCTCGGCGCCGCTTGTCGAGCGCCAGCACTTCGTCGATCGCCCCCGGGTCCAACCCCCGTTTTCGCATCGACGCGCGAAACAAGTCGGGTTGCTCGCGCAGCAGCTTCAGATCGATCATCGGCGTGTCCTCGTCGTCCGCCGTGGGCGTCGACCGTGCGCCCGGCCGACGGTCCAGGGTCTCACAGGCGCACGTGCCTCACTGCGGTGATGCCGTCGGCAGTGGTCATCTCTTCGACCGCCGCCGCAGGGGGTGGCGCGTCCAGCGTCAACACCATCACCGCCTCGCCGCCAGCGTTCCGGCGACCCACGTGCATGTTGGCGATGTTGACGCGGTGGCGGCCGAGGATGGTCCCGACTCGGCCGATCATGCCCGGCCGGTCTGCGTTCCAGACGAACAGCATCTCCGGTGCCGGCGCGAGGTCGAGCTCCCAGCCGTTGAGCTGCGTGATCTTCGGTTCCCGATGTCCGAAGAGTGTGCCGCCGATGTGGAATGTTCCGTGCGAGGTCTGGATCTCCGCCAGGACCTGGCTCGCGAAGTCCTCGCACAGGTCCGTGCGTGACTCGCTGACCCGCAGGCCGCGCTCCTTGGCCACGACGACCGCGTTCACCGGATTGACCGGCTCGTCGGACACGTGGCGGAGCAACCCGACGAGAAACGCCGCCGTCAGCGGATCCGTCTGCAACTGCGCGACCTCTCCTTCGTAGCTGAGGGACACGGCGGCGACCTGGCCTTCTACGAGCTGTTGGGTGAGGCTGCCGAGGGTGTCGGTCAGCCGCATGAACGGATCAAGCCGCTGCCACACCTCCGTGCCGAGGGCCGGCGCGTTGACCGCTCCGCGCACCGGCGCGCCGTTGAGGGCCGCCAGCACCTGGTCCGCGATCTCCACGGCAATCAGCCGCTGGGCCTCGACGGTGGACCCGCCGAGGTGGGGTGTGGCGACGACGCGGGGGTGGCCGATCAGGGGGTGCCCGGGTCGGGGGGGTTCCTCCTCGAACACGTCGAGCGCGGCCCCGGCGATCGCCCCGCGGTTCAGGGCGTCGAGGAGTGCGGTTTCGTCCACGAGGCCCCCACGCGCGCAGTTCACGAGCCGCGCCCCGGGTTTCATGATCGCAAGCTCACCGGGGCCGATCAGGGCCGTGGTGTCCGACCGCAGCGGCACGTGGAGTGTGAGGATGTCGCTCTCCCGAAGAACCGCGTCCCAGGGCGCGAGTTCCACGTCCAGACGCCGCGCGCGTTCCTCGGTGACGTACGGGTCGTAGGCGAGGACGCGCATCTGAAACGCGCGGGCGCGCCGCGCGACCTCGCTGCCGATCTTCCCGAGACCGGCGACGCCAAGCGTCTTACCCGCCAGTTCGATGCCGAGGAACTTGTCGCGCGCCCACTCTCCGGCGGCCAACGAGGCGTGCGCCTGGGGGATGCGCCGCACCAACGACAGCACCATCGCCAGGGTGTGCTCGGCCGCGGCGGTCGTGCTGCTGTCCGGCGTGTTCAGGACGAGGATGCCCCGGCGGGTCGCCGCGTCCACGTCGATGTTGTCCACGCCAACACCGGCGCGGGCGATCACTCGGAGACGGCCGGCGTCGCGGAGCGCGCGCGACGTGACGCGCGTGCGGCTCCGCACGACGACCGCCTCGGCCTCCGGGAGGAGGCCGCACAGCTCATCCTCCGACAGCCCGCGGTGCACCACGACCTCCCCGGCGTCACGTAGCCGGTTCAGGCCTTCCTCCGCCAGCCCGTCGGCAACAAGAACGCGCATGGAACCGGTCGTTACCGCTGCGGCGCGGTCTCGAGCGCGAGCCGCGCCGCGGCCACGCCGGCTTCGGTCGCGACCGGGTGGCCCACATCGCCGAGGGAGCGGCCGAGCGTCTCGAGACCGGTGAGCAGCCACTCCGTCTTTGTGTATCCGAGGTGGCCGATCCGCACGGTGCTGCGATCCAAGCGTCCGATCCCGGCTCCAAGCAGCACGTCGTAGGCGTCGCGGGCGCGCGCCACCACGGCCTTGCCGTCCACGTTCTCCGGCATCAGCACGGGGGTCACCGAGTTGACGGCGTACGCGTCCTCGACGAGCGGGGCGAGGCCCATGCCCCGAACGCCGGCTCGGACCATCCGCGCCATCCGCCGGTGTCGCTCGAAAACTTGGGGCAGGCCCTCGTGGAGGATCAGCCCGACCGCCGCGTGCACCGCATAGGCGACCGTCATGGCGGTGGTGAACGGCGTGGAAGGGACGCGATCGTGAACCGCCGTCCGACCGCGGCCCAGATCGAGGTAGAACCGCGGCGTGGTGGACCGCTCGGCCGCCGTCCAGGCGCGGTCGCTCACGCTCACGAAGGCCATGCCCGGCGGACTCATCAGGGCCTTCTGCGACCCCGTGACGACGACGTCGACGCCCCAGGCGTCGGTCTCGAGGGGAATGGCCCCGAGGCTGCTGACGGCGTCGACCACCAGGAGCGCGGGGTGGTCACCGAGGGCCCCGCGGATCGCCCGCACATCGTTGTGGACGCCGGTGCTCGTTTCGCTCTGGGTGACTAGCACCGCGCGATATTCGCGCTTGGCGTCCCCCCGGATGCGCTCGCTGATCGCGTCGAGCGGCACGGGGTGGCCCCATTCAGCGGTGACGCGGTCGACGCGGGCCCCGTAGCGCTCCGCGATGGCGGCGAACCGCTCGCAGAAGGAGCCGTTGTTGATCGAGAGCACGCGGTCGCCCGCCGACAGGAAGTTCGTGACCGTCGCCTCGAGACCGCCCGTCCCGGAGGAGACGAGCGGGATGATGTCGTTTTTGGTCTGGAAGATCTCCTTTAGACCATCCATCGTTTCGCCCATCAGCCGGCCGAACGCCGGGCCGCGGTGGTTGGTCATCTGCCGGTCCATGGCCCGCAGCACCTCGGGCGGCAGTGGGGTGGGGCCGGGAATCAGCAGCAGGTTGGTTTGGGCCATCGCTCTCCTCCTCGTCACGCGTCTCAGGTGCGATCCGACACAAACAAAAAACGCTCTCGCCATACGGAGGCGAGAACGCTCGCGGTGCCACTCCATTTCCGGACCCCGCACAGGCGGTCCGGCGCTTGATCGCGGTAACGGGCGTACCCGGCAGTTCCTTCACGCGCGTGCCACCGCGCGATCCGACCGCGGCTCGAGAGTGGATGCCGTCCGTCCGTCTCCGCCGGGTTCCACCGCCACCGGCTCTCTTGGGGAGCGGCACGGGCCGACGCGTCTCCGTCATCGCCCTGCTCGGGGCATCATAGCATTATCGTCCGAGGAACGTCAACGGGACGGCCTCGGTTGGCGCAGGCGCCCGGACCGGCGCAGCAGGACCCCGCTTTCGTGCCGAAGAAAGGTGGCGGGCATCGAGCGCCCAGCTCCTCGACGTTGGGGGCTGCGGCCGTCGGAGAGGAGTTCCCCTGGGCGCCTACCTGCTTCGCCGCATGGCCCTCGCGGTTCCAACGGCGTTCGGCGTGCTCGTCGCTGTGTTTCTGTTGATCCGGCTTGTGCCTGGGGATGTCGTGACGCAGATGGTCAGCCTGGAAGCGTCGATCTCCCCCCAGCGCGTCGCAGAACTCCGGCGGATGTTCGGCCTCGACCGACCGCTGGCCGCGCAGTTGGCCGCGTACCTCGCCGGCGTCGCGGAAGGCGACTTGGGGAAGTCGCTGCGCACGGGGCTGCCGGTCGGTCCGGAGCTCGCTCACCGGTTTCCGGTCACGATCGAGCTGTCCTGCCTCGGGCTCGGGGTCGCCCTCGTGATCGGCATTCCGACCGGCATTGCCGCAGCCCTCCAACGCGGGCGCGCCGGCGACTATCTCGCGAACATCTTCGTGCTGCTCGGTCTGTCGGTGCCGTCGTTTTGGCTGGCCGTGCTGTTGATCCTGCTCTTCTCGCTGCGCCTCGGCTGGCTCCCGCCGACCGGGTACTACGCGCCCAGCGACGGGGTCGGCGCCAACCTCACGCACATGGTGCTGCCCGCGGTATCTCTCGGCCTTGCGCTTGCGGCGGCAATCGCCCGCATCGTGCGCAGCAGTCTCCTGGAGGTGCTGACGCGCTCGTACGTCAGGACCGCGCGGGCGAAGGGCCTGGACGAGCCGCGCGTGATCCTGTGGCACGCACTGCGGAACGCGCTGATTCCCGTGGTCACCGTGATCGGTCTCCAATTCGGGACGCTGCTCGGCGGAGCGGTGATCATCGAGCAGATCTTCAGCCTGCCGGGAATCGGCCGGTACGCGCTCGAAGGGATCAACCTCCGCGACTACCCGGTCATCCAGGGCGCGGTGCTGGCGATCGCGCTGTCGTTTGTGTTCGTCAATCTCTGCGTGGACGTCTTCTATGGTTTCCTCGACCCTCGCGTCCGCTACGGCTAACGTCGTCGCCGGGCGCCTGCGCGGCCTTGGCACGCGCGTCGTGCGGCACGTCGGCGCGCGGGTGGGGGTCGTGTTGCTCGGGCTGGTCGTCGCCGGTGCGCTCGGCGCTCCGGTGCTCACGCGCTACGATCCCATCCAGGTCGCGCCCGCGTTGCGCCTGCAGGCGCCGAGCGCGGCGCATCTGTTCGGAACCGACCTGTACGGGCGGGACATCTTCGCGCGCGTGCTGTACGGCGGTCGGATCTCGCTTGGGGTGGGCGTGTTTTCCGTCGGCTTTGCGCTCCTCAGCGGCGGGACCCTCGGGGCGCTGTGCGGCTACTGGGGTCGGACGTTCGATGCCGCGGTGATGCGCGTGTCGGACGTCGTGCTCGCGTTTCCCGCGATTCTGCTCGCGATCGCGCTGCTGGCGTTTCTGGGCGGTGGGTTCTGGAACGTGGTGATCGCGATCGCCGTCGTGTACGCGGCGCCGATGGCGCGCGTCGCGCGGGCCGCCGTGTTGACCGTGCGCCACGAGGAGTACGTCGACGCCGCGCGGGCGGTCGGCGCCGGGGACGCCCGCATCCTGCGGCGTCACATCCTACCGAACGCGGCGGCGCCGCTCATCGTCGAGAGCACGCTGCGACTCGCGTTTGCGATCCTGGCGGAGGCGGCCCTGTCGTTCCTGGGACTCGGCACGCAGCCGCCGGCGCCGAGTTGGGGGCAGATGGTCGCGGAGGGGCGCGCCGTGATGCAGTTCAGCGTGTGGCCGGCGATGGGGCCCGGCCTCGCGATCACGATGACGGTGCTGGGGTTCAACCTGCTGGGTGACGGCGTGCGGGACGCGTTGGACCCGCACCTGCACGGGATCGGATAGATCGATCAGGGGAGGTACAGGATGCGGACGATGCGGTGGCTCGTGGTGGTCAGCATGGTACTGTTCCTGGTTCTGCCGGCCGCGCTCGCGCAGGCGCCGGGGCCGCGGTACGGGGGCACGCTGCGCGCGGGGATGCAGACCGACCCCGTCGGGCTGGACCCGCACACGACGACCGCGACGGCGACGCGGAACATGATGGAGAACGTCTACGACACCCTCGTGACGGTCGACCCATCGCTGCACGTTCTTCCCAGCTTGGCCGCGTCGTGGACGACCTCGACGGACGGGTTGACCTGGACCTTTCATCTTCGGCCGAACGTGAAGTTTCACAACGGCCGGTCGATGACCGCGGACGACGTCGTGTACTCGCTGAACCGTATCCGCGATCCGAAAACGAAATCGCCGCGCGCGTCGGACTTCGCGATCATCGACACCGTCACGGTTGCGGGGCCGCTCACCGTTGCGATTCGGCTCAAGCAGCCGTTCTCGCCGCTCCTGGCCAAGCTGGCCCTGTCCACGAACGTGATCGTGCCCCACGAGATCGTGGAGCGGGACGGGGACCTCAACAAGGAACCCGTGGGGACGGGGCCGTTCCGGTTCGTCGGGTATACTCCACAGCAGCGCATGATCCTGGTGCGGAGCGGCGACTTTTGGGGCACCGACGCGACCGGGCGGCGCCTCCCCTACATCGACCGCATCGAGTTCGTATTCTATCCTGACGCGGTCGCCCGCTCGACGGCGCTCCGGACGGGGAACGTGGACTGGATCGAGTACGTGCCCTCGTCGGACGTGCAGAGCCTACGGGCCGATCCGAACGTCGAGGTGATCGGGGGGCTCTCTGCCAACTTCCGCGGTCTCTACATCAACAACACGGTCGCGCCCTTCAACAACGTGAAGGTCCGTCAGGCGATGGCGTGGGCGATCAACCGCAAGGAGATCGTGGACACCGCGCTGTTCGGCGTGGGCGGCGTCGTCGCCACCGGCACCGCGATCCCGCCCGGGAACTACTACGCGCTGAGGAAGAACGTGTACGACAAGGTCGATCTCGACCGCGCGAAGCGCTTGATGGCGGAGGCCGGGTTCCCGAACGGGCTGGACGCGGACCTGTACGTGACCAGTACGTACGATTTTCTCCGGACGCCGGCCGAGCTCATTCAGGCGCAACTCGCCAAGATCGGCATCCGGACCAAGATCGTCGCGGCGGATTGGAGCGTCTATCTCCCGACCGTGTTCCAGAAGCACTTCACGCTCACGATTCTCGGGACGTCCGGCCAGACCGATCCCGACGACTTCCTCTACAACAACTTCCATACGGGCGCCGGCAGCAACTTTGAGGGCTATTCCGACGCGCAGTTCGACAAGCTCGTCGAGCAGGCGCGCCTCGTGGCCGTCGACTCAAAGCGTCGGGCGCTGTACGATCAGGCCCAGCTGCGGCTCCAGGACACCGTCCCGATGGTGTTCCTGTTCCACTCGACGCAGTACGAGGCGGCGCGGCGAAACGTGCACGGCTATCAGCACTACCTCAACACGTCGTACATCGGTCTGCGGACGACCTGGATGACCGAGAAATAGCGCGCCCTGCGGGCACACGTCACCGGGCGCGGGCGGGCCGATCAGGCGTGAGGACGGCCCGTCACGTCGTCGGCGTCGCGGATCGAGCCGGCGCGGGGAGCGCCTCGAGATAGGCCGCAAACACGGGGTTGGCGAGCGCCCCCGGCCGCTGGCGCCGCACGAGGTCGACGGCCTCCGCGCCGGTGATCCCGAAGATCTTCATGGCCACAAGCGCGTTGATGAGTCCCGAGCGGCTTTTGCCGCGGTGGCAGTGGACGAGTATCTTGTGGTTCAGTTGAATGAGGCGCACCACGGTGTCAACCAGGACGTTCAGGATCGTGAGATCGGGGAGCTCCGCATGGTCCGCGATCGGCCAGAAGATGTAGAGGATCGAGTTGGGTTCCGTCGGCACGCCGGGGTCCAGCGTCCCGAAGAGGTCGACGACCGTATCGATGCCGAGGGCGTGAATCGACGCCCACTCGGCCGCTTCCTCCGGCGCGCCGCTTTGATACAGGCGGTCCTTGAGGATCTCAAAGATCTCCATGAAACTCCCCCTCTCGCTGGAGTGTGTCGGTGCGCGGCGCGGCCGGCGCGGGCGCCGGCTACGCGCGACCCGCCGCGGGAGGGGCAGCGCCCGACGAGGCGGGGGCGTGCCAGGCCGGTGCCACCATCTCGGCGAATGCGCGGGCGAGATGCGGCAGGCGGCGGTCCCGATGGTAGACGAGCAGAATCTCTCGCGTGATCCGTACCCCGTCGATCGGTGCGATGCAGAGACGGCCCGCGGCGACGTCGATCGCCACCGCCCACCGCGAGAGGATCGACACGCCCAGATTGGCGGCCACGGCTTGTTTGACCATCTCCGCGCCTTCGAGTTCCATCGCGGGCGTGAGGTGGGCGCCGACACGATGCAGCGCCTCGTCCACGACCTCGCGGGTGCCGGATCCGCGTTCGCGCAGAATGAACGGCTCGCCGGCGAGGTCCGGGGTCGCCACCGACGGCATCGACGCGAACCGATGGCCGGGTGCCGTGATCAGCACCAGCTCGTCGGTGGCGATCGGCACGGCCTCGACGTCCCGCTGGGTGACGTGTCCGCCCACAACGCCGAGGTCCAACTCGCGCTGCAGCAGCATCTCCTGGATGCGCCGCGTCCCGGCGATCCGCAGGCCCAATTCGACGTGCGCGTACTGCTCGCGGAACCGACTCAACAGTCCTGGCAGCAGGTAGGCCCCGGGCGTCGACGTCGCGCCGATCAGGAGTCGACCCCGGCGGAGGCCCTTGACCTCGTCGATCGCGCCGCGCGTCTCGTCGATGAGCGCCAGGATCCGGCCGGCATAGGCATCGAGGATCCGGCCCGCTTCGGTCATCCGGGCGGCCTTCCCCGCCTGCTCGAAGAGCTCGACGCCGAACTGGCGCTCTAGATCTCCGACCTGGATGCTCACGGACGGCTGGCTGATTTTCAGTTCAGCCGCCGCGCGCGAGAAGCTGCCGGATCTGGCCACGGTGTGAAAGATTTTGAGTTGGTGGAGGTTGATCGCCATGGCGGTTCTCCCACATGTGCTACCACTCACTATAACAGGGGCCTGCGCCGATGAGGAGGGGCATTCATCATGCGGCCCCGCCGCCGGCGCCGGTGCTACAATGAGGACACGACGGCGCCCCCGCGGTCAGGATCCGCGGGCGCGGGAGGCGCGGACGGGGAGGACGCGATGACCGAGCGCGACCGGATCAGGCTCACTAGCATGGTGGCCTGCGCCGGCTGAGCATCCAAACTGAGTCCGACGGACCTGGCGCACGTGTTGCGCCACCTGCCACCGATCACCGACCCTGCCGTCCTCGTGGGTACCAACACCGCGGACGACGCGGGGGTGTATCGGCTTACGCCCGAACTCGCCCTCGTCGAGACCGTGGACGTGTTCACGCCCGTGGTGGACGAGCCCTACTGGTTCGGCGCGATTGCCGCCGCCAACGCACTCAGCGACGTATACGCGATGGGTGCGGTTCCGCGCCTCGCGCTTAACATCGCGGCGTTCCCGAGGACGGCGCTGCCCCTGGATGTCCTCGGAGAGATCCTCCGCGGCGGCGCGGACAAGTGCTCCGAGGCCGGCGTCACCGTGATCGGCGGGCACACGATCGACGATCCCGAGCCGAAGTATGGGCTCGCGGTGACCGGGTTTGTGCACCCAGACCGCGTCGTGACCAATGCGTCCGCGCGCCCCGGGGACATCCTGGTCCTCACGAAGCCGCTCGGGATGGGCGTGATCACCACCGGAATCAAACAGGGCCGCACGTCGCGCGAGACGGCCGACGAGGTGATTCGCATCATGGCCACGCTGAACCGGGCCGCGGCGGACGCGATGGTCGCGACCGGCGTGTCCGCCGCGACAGACGTGACGGGGTTTGGACTGCTCGGACACCTCCACGAGATGACGCGCGCGGCCGCGGTGCGCGCGCACCTCCGCCTCTCGGCGGTTCCCGTGCTCGAAGAGGCCTGGACGCTGGTCCGGCAGCGGACGATCCCGGGCGGGACGGAGCGTAACCGGGCCGCGCTCGAAGAGGCCGTCGTCTGGGACGGTGTCGCCGAGGACGCGCAGGTCATCGTGTGCGACGCGCAAACCTCGGGCGGCCTGCTGATCGCGGTGCCTGGGGACCGTCTCGAGCGGCTGTGTGGAGCGTTGCGCGAGCGGGGGACCTTGGCCGCCGTCGTCGGCGAGATCACGGGGCCGGGGCTCGGCGAGATCACCGTTACCGCGCGGTGAGGGTGGACGCGCGCTCACGCCCGCGATCGGCCCGGGCGGGCCCGCGCTCGCCCGGAAGCGCCTGCGGGCGCGGTGACCGCGACGGTGTCGCGCCCGCGGGGATTCCTGAGATGCGTGCGCGCGTACACGAACAGGTGCTGCTGGGCGTAGCCCGCGAGCGGGCCGAAGCGATCTCGTGCGAACGCGCGGATCTCCCGCAACGGTCTCGGCCGGCCGCCGAAGTACAGCCGCTCCACTGCGCGCCGGACCCACACATCGACCGGGAACGTCGTGACGTGGCCAAGCGCGAACAGCAGGACGCAGTCGGCCACTTTGTCGCCGATGCCGGGGAGTTCGCGCAGCGCCTCGCGCGCCTCGGCCTCGGGTATGCGCCGGAGCCGGTCGAGATCGAGCCGCCCCTCCGCCACACGCCGCGCCGCCTCGCGCACGTAGGGTGCTCGATAGCCGAGGTGGCAGGCGCGGAGCGTCGCCGGGTGCGACGCGGCGAGCCGCGCCGGTGACGGAAACGCGTAGGCGCCGTCGCCGAGGGGTGCTCCGAGCGCGCGGGCGAGACCTTCGATCGATCGGGTGATCTTCGGGATGTTGTTGTTCTGGGAGACGATGAACGAGATTAGGACCTCCCACGGGTCCTGAACCAGCAGCGCAATGCCGTGCGTACGCGGCAGCACGCGCGCGAGCACGGCGTCTGCGGCGAGGCGCGCTTCGATACGGTGCAGCCCGGGTGCGTCGCCGCCCGAACGCGTGGCGTCCGGGGACGGCAGCGTCAGGTAGCGCGCAAGCGCGTCGCGCGCGGTCGGGGTGCCTGGCGCCAGCAGATGAACGCCTCGAGCGTCTTGTGTGACGCGGAGCCGGTGGGAGCCCACGATCCCGGTGGCCACATCGGGGCCGCCGTTCCTTGTCTCCCAACGCCATCGGAACGCCTGCCCGGAGTCGAGCGTGCGCCGGAGGTGGACCCCGGCCGCCTCGAGCGTCCACGCGGGCATGCCTAGACCTCCAGCAGATCCACCCCGTCTACGACGAACTGCGACCACGATTCCAGGCGGGGGTACGCGGCGCGGACCTCCTCGCGCGTGGCAAACGCGCCCGCGAGCTTGGAGGTCTCGCGGACGCGCACGTCCGGTGACGGAAGATCGGCCACGTACACGAGGCCGAAGTGCACGCGTCCGACGGCCTCGACGTCGTCGTTGAGGAGGCCGATCGGCTTGGCGCGCCATCCCGCGGGCAGGTCGACCTCCTCGGTCAACTCCCGTTCCATCCCCGCCGCCACCCGGTCCGCCGCACCGTCGCCATCCCCGGGATTGATGTGCCCGCCGAGGCCGATCGAGAGTTTGTCGCGCAGCCTCGCTTCGGAGCCGCCGCGCGTGCGCTCGACGAGAAAGATGCGCGCGTCGTGGCGGAGGACCACGTAGGGGATGATCTGCTTGAGACTCGCGTCCTCTTCGACCTGATCCCTTGGCGCGAAGAACGCGTACCCCTCGATCGTGGTCAGGTACGCCGAGAGTCCCTCGCGGCAGAATCCGTGAAACCCTCCGTGCGGCAACAGCCGAGCACGCGGAACGACCAGGACCTGTTCGGGCATACGATCCTGTTGTCCCTGGATGCCCGGAACTCCTTCGCGCGGCCCGACCGTCTTGGGTCAGGCGTTTCGAACCTCGTAGTCCACGAGCACGTCGTCCTCGGCGTGGATCTTGCCGATCAGGATGCCGGGATCGGGGGTGAACAGGTGGGGGAGAATCAGCGGAATGTCCGCGGGCACCGGCAGGGAGGCGATGTCGGACAGCGGCACCCACCGCAGCGTCCCTTCGTCCGTCGCGATGGGGTCGGGGTCTCCCGCCGGCCGATCCCCCACGAACACAAACAACAGCCACTGGGCACCGGTCGTCCGGCTGATCACCGTCAGCAGCGCGCGCAGCCTGATCTTGCGGAGGTGGAACCCCGTCTCTTCGTGGACTTCGCGCAGACAGGCTTCGTACGGATCTTCGTCCCGCTCGATCTTGCCGCCGGGGGCGTTGTACAGCCCCTGGTTGGGCGGGTGACGACGCTGGAGCAGAAGCACGCGGTCGCCGTACCGGATGAAGCAGAGCGTCCGCAGGTAGGTCGTTGCCCTGGGGTTACCCTCCGGCATCTCCCGGCGATCCTAGCGCTCCACCGACGACGCGCATCGGCGCGGCACGCCACCCGAGCCCAGGGTGTCGCTGCACGCCGCGGATCCAGGGAGCCAACCGTGCATCGCGATGGAACGGCCCTAGTGCGCCTGAAGCTTTACGAGACCGGCGCGTGCCCAACCCTCGAACACACTATCGTAGAAGCTGCCGTGCACGCTGAGTGCCTTCTGAAATTGCTGCGTCGCATCGGCGACACGGCTTTGCAGTTCATAGACGCGTCCGAGCGTGATGTAGTACAGCGCGTAGTTGGGGTCCAGGCGGATGGCGTTCTGAAGCTCCGTGATCGATTCCGACAGGTGGCCCAGCAGCCCGAGCGCGGCGCCATAGCGCCAGTGCAGGTCTGCGGTGAGCGGAGACTGGTTCACCGTGTCCTTGAGCTTCGCAAGTTCCGCAGCGGTTGCAGCCTGCCACTGAAATGTCACGTCGCTCGCGGGCGCGTTGTTGATCAGGATCTGAACATGCCAGGTTCCCGTGTGGGACTCGAGGTCCGTGCCCAGGATGTACAACGGGGCGGCGAAGTCGAAGTCCTTGGGGTTCCCTCGATGGGCGGGTATCTTGGCCTGTACCGCATAGGCGGATCCCGACGGATCCGCGAGGCGCAGCGCGACCGTTGTGTCCGGCGCGAGTGCTTTGATCCGGACGATCGCATACGGTACGTCTGTGTTGACGAACGTGGTCGCGGGATCGACGGGCGTCAGCAGCCCCGATCCGAACACCGACGCCGACTTGACCCCGTGCGCCAGCGTGACCGACTCGACCTGATTCACCTGACCGGTCGCCGACCCCGGGGAGGTCTGAGCCCCGGACCAGAGCGGCGCCGCGCCTTCCAGCGCGAGGAGCACGCCCGTCAACCATAGGACCGCCTTCCATCGCACGCCGCTCATGTGTCCGCACCGCCCAGCTGTCGGGTTCAAGGGAAGTGAATGACCGCCCCGTTCGTGCTCAGGCGGAAGCCGCAGGCGCGAGCCTCGCGGCCGGCCGCCGTTTCACCGCTAGCGCAGGATCATGTGCCCCGTTGCCGCGAGAATCAGCAGCGCCAACAACACAAACACCATGAAAGGCACCCCCTGGCTACTAGGTTCAACCGCTTGTTTTCCCTGCACGGCCCCGGCGCAAACATTCCAGATAGACCGATGAGGGGGGTGACCCCCCTCATCGAAAGAAACCGGCGTCCCGCTGCAGCGTCGCGATCAGCGGACGATGAGGTGGCCGGTTGCCCACAATGTGATGCCGATGAGTGCGAGAAACGCTACGAGTGCCACCACGTTCACCTCCTCCGCGACAAGTTGTCAACTCTCTCATTTCGAGAAAATCCGGCGAATTCCTCTTTAGGAGCCAACGGGCCGCCAGGATCGGGCCGCAGCGCCCGGAGACGCCGTCCGGTCGTGCCGCGGCCTCCTCTTCTTGAAGGGACGTCCCCGACGCGGGCGAAACCTTCCGACGCAGGGCTCGCACGGCTCACGAGGCCCGTCGCAAGGAGGCATGCCATGGCTGCGGAGTACGTCTTCACGTCGCTCAACGCGCTGCCCGGTAAGGAGATTGCGAAGGGTGTGACCATGCGTCCGCTCGCGGGAGCGCATGTGATGATCAGCTGCGTCGATTTGTCGCCCGATTCCACCGTGGCCCTTCACTCGCACCCGCATGAGCAACTGGGCGTGGTGCTCGAGGGGCAGATTGAGATGCAGATCGGTGAGGAGCGGCGGGCGCTGCGGCCGGGGGATGCCTATGTGATCCCGGGCGGTACGCGCCACGCCGCCCGTGCGTCCGGCGGCCCCGCGCGGGTGCTGGATGTCTTCTACCCGCTGCGGGAGGAATATCTAAGGGGCTGAACGCCGCGCAGACCTGCGTCTGCACGACCGGACCAACGGCCCTCGCCCGCTCAAGCCCGGCTACCGACGGCCGGCCCGCGTCCCTCTGATCAACGAGGTTCGCTTCTCTCTCGTGTTAGCGGTAGAGCGTCGACAGATAGGGCACCTCGATGAACAGCAGGCCCGCCAGGAAGATCGCGCCGAAGATCAGCCCCAGAATCCAGAAGTCTTTCCGGCTGATGTAGCCGCTCCCGAAGTAGATGGGCCCCGGACCGGTCGCATAAGGAGTCAGGATTCCCATGAGGCCCAGGGTGTACAGAAGCGCCAGGGCGAGCAACTTGATCGGAACGCCGGGGACGCCCGCCGCCGCGACCAGGAACACGGGGAGCAGCGCGGCCGTGTGCGCCGTGATGCTCGCGAACATGTAGTGCATCAGGAAGAAGAGCGCCACCGAGGCCAGGACGAACGTCATGATCGGCACGCCGTGCAACACCCCTGCCGCCCCGTGCGCGAACCACGCGAGGAAACCGACCCGGCTGAGCCCGTCGGCGAGGGTGACCAGCGTGGCGAACCAGATCAACACGTTCCACGCTTGCCGGTTCCCCAATGCGTCGTCCCACGAGATGACCCCGAGCACGATCATCAGCGCGACGATCCCCACCGCCACGGCGGTCGCGTTGATCCAACTCGCGCCGCCGATCCAGAGCGTCAGCGCCAGAATCACGAGCGCCGCCATCTTGAGCTCTCCCGCGGTCAGAGGGCCGATCTTCTTCAGCTCGCTGGCGGCCCAGGCCGGCACGTTGTCACTGCGCTTGATCTCCGGAGGGTACAGCCAGTAGATCACAAGCGGCACGCTGAGGAACAGGAGGATTCCGAGCGGCAGGAATCCCATGAACCACTGGCCCCAACTGAAACTGACCTTCGCCATCTTGGCCACGAGCGCCACGCCGAGCAAATTCGGCGCGACGCCGGTGAGGAACATCGAGCTCGTCACGCACGTGGTGGCCAGCGCCGTCCAGATCAGGTATGACCCGATCCTTCGCGCCGTCTGCCCCGGGAGCGACCCGTACAACGGGGGGATGCTCTCGACGATGGGGTAGATGGTGCCGCCGCTGCGGGCGGTGTTCGAGGGGGTGAACGGGGCCAGCACCAGGTCGCTTAGGGCCACCGCGTATCCCAGCCCGAGGGTCCGCCCGCCAAGCGCTTTGACCAAGGACAGCGCGATGCGCCGGCCAAGGCCGGTCTTTTGATATCCGAGGGCCACCATGTAGGCTGCGAAGATCAGCCAGACGGTGGTGTCGGAAAACCCCGATAGCCCCCAGGTGATCGATGCCGCGGGCCGAGGATAAGGCCGAGCGCGGTGGCGAGACCGACGCCGATCAGGCCGACCGCAGCGCCGGGGAGCGGCTCGAGGATGAGTGCGGCGATCACGCCCGCGAAGAGCGCGAAGTAGAGCCAAGCCGCGCGCGTCAGTCCGGGAAACGGTCCGATCAGCGCGATCGCCAGGGCCAGCAGCACCGGCAGAAACGGCTTCCAGTTGAAGCCCGGATGTTCTCGGATTGCACGCGGTGCCCCGGCGGTGATGACTTTCATCTCGCCACCTCCCTTAGGTGCGCGGGCGCGACCGATGCGTGCGCACGTTCGCCCGGACGGCACAGGAGCCGCCGCGCCAAATCTATCACTCCGACTTCCCCCTCGGTATCGGGTTGACCACCGATTCTCCAATCAGGCATGCAGTGCATACACGGGCCGATCGTGCCCCGCGGCCTGCGGGCGCGTGGAGGCCCTGACTGGATGGGAAACTGTGGGTGGCGCGGTGCGTCCTCGGGCGCCGGTCAGGACGCCGGCGCGTGGCGCTCGATTGCGGAGCGTACGAGGTCGGCCAGCCAGATCGCAAGTTCCGCCCGCGTGATGGCCCCGGACCCGGCGGCCGGTTCGGGCGCGGTGGCACCGGGCACGCTGAGCGCGATCAGGGTGGCGGCCGCGTCCCGGCGCAGCGGAAGAACGTCGTCCTCGGGCGCCGGCTCCAACGCGGCCGATTCCGGATCGGCGGTCCCGCCCCACTTGCGGATGCTCGCCGCCGCGGCGGCGATCCGCCGTTTTCCTTCGTCCGTGCGCATCGCGAGGTCGGGGGAGAAGTGCAGGTCTGCGTCGTTCCCCTCCCAGATGCGCTCGACGGCGAGCAGTTGTGTCGCCGCAAACGCAGGGTGCCGGAGCGGGACATCGTCGTACCAGTAGACGGGAATCTGTTCGTCGAGCAGCAAGAGCTGCACCCTGCGGCGAAGATCGGCACGGGCGGCGAGCGCCTGCGGCGTCACCCCGGCGCGCAGGCAAAACACCGCCACGGTCGCCGCCGCGTCGCCCACGGCCCATTCCGCCGGATGGAGGCGGTACGCGCCGTTTGTGATGTGGG
>DATGJN010000079.1 GCA_035295165.1 bacterium | reverse complement strand
ACTGCCTCCGCTCGAAACTCCTTCGCATACGGTGGGCGTGTCTTCCCCACGGTGGACTCCTCTCTGGGGTCTTGACCCCCTAACGATAGGGTGTCCACCAAACCGGGTCAACTCCATTGTACAGCGAACGCGAAGCTAGCGGAAAGGATCTCCCACAGTCCAGCAACCCGGACACCGGGGGCGTCACCTTCGAAGTAGTTGCGAAGAAGCATCGGGCAGCCGGCGGCGCTGACACCGCTCCCCCCCAAAGCGAGTTTATCGAGGGAGGAAAACTTCTAGCGTTTGTCCGGACAAACGGCAGCATGTGAGCGTCTTCATCAGGATCTATGTCTCACCCATGCGAAGCATAAGTTCAGCATGCGAGAGCGCCATCTCCACTATGCCCCCAACCTTTTCCGCTCCATCGATTACTAAATACTCATCTGTCAACGACGCACGTCCATGTCCGAGGCCGATATCGCGCAACACTGGAAGTCCCAACTCAGTAGCAAAAATCGACCACGGCCCGCCGCCCCCAGTAGCTGGCCACCACAAAATATCCAAGCCCGCCGATTCGAACATGTCTTTGGCCGCCCGCACGATGTGGGCGTCAGGCGCGACCCGGGAGCCATCAAACGCCCCAAAAACTTCCGTTTCGATGGCCGAAAAGCCACAAGCGTCCAGGCGCGACCGAAGCGCACGAAGAACCTCGCCGGTCCTCCACGTGCGTGGGATGCGAATGTCGAGAAACGCTTCCGCCAAGTGCGGCAGGGTGAATGTTGGCGTCCCTGGGCCAGTATAACCACTTCGTAGTCCGCTAATGTTAACGCTGGGCCCAAAAAAGTATCGACGGTAGATTTCTGAGTCGTCGAGACCATCGGTAGCCGGTATCATTGCTCCCTGCACCCCCGCGAGGACGCGCTGCCATGGTTCGCCGTGAAACCGCGTGCGAATCGCCTCCATTTCCATCGTTTCGCCCGGGCTCGGCACCCAGTCGCGTGCGCCAAAACCGTCTATGGCAATTCCATTCTCATCAGCACACGTCAGCGTCGCGAGTCCCTGTATGAGTCGCCAAACTGGACTATCTACAACGGACTTGGCCATGCCGTGAATCGGGCCGCCGCGTGGTCCACGCCCCCACAGCGCCCCCGATGAGCGCAACGCTAAGTAGATCATCCCCTTATACCCCAACGTGACATGGGCAATGCCCTCACGATCCTGCGAAGCACCGGGAGTCCAACACGCCGCGCTTCTTGCCAATCGATCGCGGTATCGATCCATCATGTCGCGGTAGTGCGGACTCCCCAAGATCTCGTCACTCTCAGCCAAGAGGTACAAGTTGACGGGCGGTCGGCCAAGTACCGCCCGGCACGCCTCAACCGCGTTGAGCCAGACGCAGAGCGGTCCCTTAACCGCTCGCGCGCCACGACCAACCAGAACGCTCCGGAAAGGAGGCATCTCAACTATCTCCGCACTGAACGGTGGCACTCGCCACCCAACAGGATCCGCGCCACGGACATCGAGCATCCCATAAACGGCGAGCGTTACGGGCGCGCCAGCCTCGTAGGCGCCCCACACTCCGGGCAACCCCGATGTCCGCACGACATCTGCCTCTGTAAACCCGACATCGCGGAGCAAGTCCGCAAACAACCAGGCGCACATTTCGCCCTCGCCGTTCACGGAAACGCTCGGCTGCCGCAGGAACGTTTGCAGCCGCGCCACGTGTCGCTCGCGATTGTTCTCGAGATATCTCCGGATATCGCCAAGTCTAGGATTCATGACTCCCCCTCAACGGGCGTGCACAAGATCAAGCTGTTTTCCCGCGCCTCTTCACCGAGTCCATGGAACTGCTCAAATCGGATACGGTCCTTCTCTTCCGAGGCGCGATCGAGGTGAAAGATCAGGCTGTTACGCTCCTCTGTAACGCGATCCTTCCCCTTCCGGCGGGGCCGCTCTACGCAGATCCTCCTACCGGCACCCCTTCTCGACGTCGCGCTATCCCCCGCTCGGGGGCCGCTCAGCCCGGTCAACAGCTAGCCGGGGAGCCGCTGCTGGGCGGGGGAGATACTTTACCCAAACCGGTCGTTTCTCCGCTACACGTTCGTGTCCGAACCCGGGTGCAGCTCGTAGCCGTTGAGGAGACGGCTCTGGCACATCCCGGTGACCGACGGCTTGTACTCCACGTCGTCAACTGGGAGGAGCACATCCGCTCCTGCCGGTCATGCGTGGCCAAAGACGTAGAGATCGAGCAGGCTCTCACTGAGATCGTGGGGACCACCAACCTCTGGGTGGCACCAGACACGCTTGAAGCGGCCGCTTCGTGATAGTTAACCCAAACAGTCGGCGCCGTAGAACCGACGCCCACAGGAGACACCGGGCTGGCCGTCGAGCTCCTGGGGGTCGTCGAAGATGTCCTGGGTACGACCGATCCAATCGCGTTGCGGCTGATCCGCATTGCCCACGGCCGTCTTGGCACGGGAACAGCATCGGTGAAGGAGTAACCACACCACCGCCAGTGCAAGTGTACTTCAGCCCCGAGGATCAGCCATCACGAACCCTGATTTGCGTTTTCGACCATGCCCAGCGGCAGATTCTCTTCGCGATCTACGACCTCACGAGCCGGCCGATCGCGGATGCGCTCATCCAGGCCAAGCGGCGGCACGTCGACGTCTGGGGCATCATGGACGCGAGAGAGTCGCGATCGCGCGGGAACCTCTACCCTGAACTCAGTCTGCGCTCGGAAACCACCTGGTGTTGCGCTCTGGAACCGGCCGGTACGGCATTATGCACGACAAATGCGCCATGGCGGACGGCGCCATCGTGATCGCTGGCTCGTACAATTGGAGCTACAGCACTGACTACTCAAACCATGAGAACCTCCTCATCCTCACAAGCCCTCGACCTCACCCGCCGATTCGCCGAGAACATCCGCGCCACTTGGTCAAACCAGTAGGCTATAACACGAGCAGGACGCAAGCCATGACTTCCCCGCAGCGCTGGGAGGCCGTGACCGGGTGACAGACTATGAGTACCGAATACGGGGATCGGCAACCATGTAAACGACATCGGCCGTCAAATTAACCAGCACAAACACGATCGCGCTGAACAACACGATGGCCTGAACAAGCGGGAAGTCGCGGCCGCTGATGGCTTGCGCGGCGAGACGCCCCAAGCCGGGCCAGGCGAATACCACCTCCGTCACCACGGCACCGCCCATCACGCTCCCTGCCTGCAGACTCAACATACTGATGACCGGCAGCCACGAGTTTCTCAGGACGTGGCGGACGATGATCCGGCGCGACGCGAGCCCCTTTGCGCGGGCTGTGCGGACGTGGTCTTGCTGCAGCGAAGCGAGCACGCTGGTTCGCATCAACCGGATGACGATGGCGAGATAGTAGGCGCCGAGCGTGACGGCGGGCAGCACGAGGTGCGTTCCCAAGCCGAACCCGCCGGTCGGGAACCAGCCGAGCTGCACCGAGAAATAGAGTATGAGCATCGGCCCCAGCCAGAACACCGGAATGGCCTGGCCGGCCAGCGCCAGGATGCGCGCAGCGTAATCGACGGGGCCGCCGCGGTGCAACGCCGCGTAAATGCCGATGACCACGCCCGCCACCGTGCTCCAGATCAAGGCCGCTGTGGCCAGCGAGACCGTTGCGGGAAGATGTTCGAGCATGAGCGGTACGGCGGGAAGATTGTACCGGATGGATGTCCCGAAATTTCCGTGCAGCGCCTTGATCACATAATGCAGGTACTGTTCGGGGATGGGTTCGTCGAAGCCCAAGAGGTGCCGGTAGCGCTGCATGTCCTGATACGAGGCGTCGGGCGGCAGCATCAGGGCGACGGGGTCGCCGGCGAGGTGGAGGGCGGCAAAGACGATCACCGACACACCGACCACGACGACGGCCGACTGGACGAGCCTCCCGCCGAGATATCGAATCACGGATCGTCTCCGATGCCGTAGACGCGGTGCGCCCGTTCGGCCGACACGAGGAGGTCGCGCACGTCTCGGGCCACGGCGTCGCGGTCGCGCTCCCTCGGCGGGCCCCAGCCTCCACCGCCGGCCGTCTCCAACCGAACGATGGCCCCGCGCGGCACACGGACCGTGGCTTTGGGGGGCAGCAGGACGCTCGCGCCGCCGGGCGGTTGCATCATGCACCGGGAACAACCGCCCGCCGCACCGCCGTCCACGCCCCAGGCCCCGCGTTCTCGCCGATCCGTATGGATGGTCACGGTCGTCCCGTCGGAGAGCGTCTCGAGGGCGCGCCGCAGGCCGACCCCGCCCCGCCGGCGGCCCGCACCGTCGGAATCCGGCACGAGGCTGTACTCGTGAACCCGCAGCGGGTACGCAATCTCCAGCGCTTCAACCGGCGTGTTCCGAGTGTTCGTCATGTTGACGTGGCTACCGTCCGCGCCGTCGCAATCGTGCAGCGCACCCTGGCCGCCGCCATAGGTCTCGACGTAGGTGTACGGGCGGCCCGTGCGCGTGTCGATACCCCCAACGATGAGCGCGTTCATACTGCCGGTCGATGCCGCGGTGACGCGGTGCGGCACGGCTTGGAGGAAGGCGCCGAGCAGCGCGTCCGTGACTTTCTGCGACGATACTGAGTTGAAGAGCGCCACCGCAGCCGGATACCGCGCGTTGACGAGCGTGCCAACGGGCGCCTCGACATCGACCACCCGGGCAATGCCCTCGTTCGACGGCCCGTCCGGATCGAAGACGGCCTTCACGACAAAATACACGCAGGCCAAGGCGCCGGGTTTCGCCGCGTTGAGGGGTCCCTGGACCTGCAGACTGGTACCCGTAAAGTCGACGTGCAGCCGGTCGCCGCGGCGAGACACCGCGACCCGGATCGGGATCGCGTCCTCGCTGAACCCATCGCCTTCGATCACTTCTTCGAAGGCGAACCGCCCGGCCGGCATCGTTTCGAGCGCGGCGCGCAGCCGGCGCGCAGTATAGTCGATCAGCCCCTCGAAATACCGCGGCAGATCACCGGCGTAGCGCTCCCAGAGCTCGACGAGCCGGCGTGACCCCACGTGGTTGCTCGACAACTGGGCCAGGAGATCGCCGGTGAGATCGTCCGGCGTGCGGCTGTTGGCGGCGAAGATTCGCAGGATGTCGCGGTTCAGCGAGCCGCGGTCTTGCAGCCGGACCGGGGGCATCCGGAACCCTTCCTGGTGAAACTCAGACACGCCGAGGGCGGCGCTCCCGGGGGCGAAGCCGCCGACGTCGGCGTGGTGCGCCATGCTGGCGACAATGCCGATCGGTCGACCGCCGGTGAACACCGGGGTGACCACGCAGATGTCCATGAGATGCGTCCCGGTCACGAACGGGTCGTTGGTCACGAGCACATCGCCCGGCTGCAGCCGTTCGATCGGCATCGTCCTCAGGACCGCTTTGACGACGGACGGCATGAGACCCAGATGGAGCGGAATATGCTCCGCCTGTGCCACGAGCGCGCCGTCCGTCGTATAGACGCCGCAGCTGAAATCGCGGCGGTCCCGGATGTTCACGGTGTAGGCGGTACGGGCGAGCGCCGCCCCCATCTCCTCGGCACACGACTGCAGCGCGTTACGCAGCACTTCAAGGCGGATCGGATCGAGCGACACCATGGTCCTCCGCGCCTACACGACTGCGATGATGTTGCCGTAGGGGTCCACGATGGCGTCCTGGCCGTCCAGCACAATGGTCGAGTCTAGTTGCACGACGATCGCCGGGCCGGGGATGCGGTGCCCGGGCGCCAGCCGGTCGCGCGCGTACACCGGGTACACGGCCGTCGCGCCGTCGCGGTCCGTGATCACCCGCCGCTCCCCAATGAGCGCCGTGGATGGATCCGCGTCTCCGACCGGTTCCGGAGCGAACGCCGGGCGCATCAGAGGCGCCACCGACATCACTCGAAGGCTCACGATCTCCGTCGGTCGCCCCTCGTGCGCGTAACCGAACGTGCGGCGGTGCGCCTCTTCGAAGATCCGGGTGATCGGCGCCGGATCGCACTGCTCCACGGGAACCGTCAATTCCGCCCCCTGGCCGCTGTAGCGCACGTCGGCATGCCGGCGGTACACGAGCGAAGCGGCGGGCACCCCTTCCGCGGCGGCGCGCTCGACCGCGCGGGACTCTAGGCGCGCAAACTGCATCGCCAGTTCGGCCGCATCGACGTCCGCCGTCGGGCGCAGCAGGCTGGCCACGAAATCGTGGCGGATGTCGGCCGTCAAGAGCCCCAGGGCACACGCAAGCCCGGGCGCCACCGGAAACACCACGCGCGGAAAACCGGCGGCGCGCGCCAAGTCCAACGCGTGGAGCGGTCCCGCGCCGCCGAACGCCATGAGGACGAACTCGCGCGGATCGTAGCCGCGCTCGACCGTCATGACCCGCATCCCGCGCAGCATGGCGGCGTTCGCGACTTCCAGGACGCCGAACGCCGCGGCCTCCACACAGACGCCGAGCGGCCGCGCCACCCGCTCTTCGATCGCACGCCGCGCGGCGTCTTCATCGAGGACCATCTCGCCGCCGAGAAACCGCCGCGGATCCAGCCGCCCGAGCGCCAGATGCGCGTCTGTCACCGTCGCTTCGGCTCCGCCGCGCCCGTAGCAGGCGGGGCCCGGACGGGCGCCGGCGCTCCGCGGTCCGACCCGGAGGGCGCCCCCTTCGTCGATCCACGCGATGCTGCCGCCGCCGGCGCCGAGCGTGACGATGTCGAACATGGGAGCCCGAATCGGGTAGCCGGCGATCTCATTGTCCAGCGCGACGCCGACCTCCCCGTTCCGCACCAGGCTGACGTCGAAACTCGTTCCGCCCATGTCGATGGCCATGATATTCGTGAAGCCTGCGAGTCCTCCGAGGAACTGTGCGGCGAGCACGCCGCCGGCCGGCCCCGACAGCGCCGTGTGAACCGCGCGGTCTCCGCGCGCCGACGCGGCGGGCATCAGCCCGCCGTTCGACTGCATGACGTATACGCCCGAGCCGAGCCCGATCGCCTCGCATTCGTGCTCCAGCGCTGCGATGTAGTGCCGCAGCACCGGTTCGACATAGGCGTTGACCGCGGTGGTACTGAAACGCTCGTACTCGCGGTGTTCCGGCAGGACAGCGCTCGACAGTGACACGGAAACGTCGGGCGATTCTTCGGCGACGACCGCCGCCGCGGCGCGCTCGTGCTCCGGATTCACGTAGCTGTGCAGGAAACCGACGACGATGGACTCGACGCCGGCCTGCCGCAGCCGCCGCGCGGCCTCCCGGACGTCCTCGACGGCGAGCGGCTCCGCGATCTCGCCACCGGGCAGGATACGCTCGGCCACCTCGATCCGCAGATCGCGCGAGATGAGCGGGGCGGCGCGCCGGGCGCGAAAATCGTACAGCTTCGGCCGCGTCTGGCGTCCGATCGCCAGCACGTCGCGGAAGCCGCGGGTGGTGATCATGCCCACCCGGGCCCCCTTGCGTTCCAGAAGCGCGTTGGTGGCCACCGTCGTGCCGTGCGTGAAGAGCACGACCTCCGGCGCGCGCGCGCCCGAGATCGCGAGCGCACGCGCGATACCGGCGAGCACACCCTCGTGCTGGCGCCCGGGGACGGACGGCACCTTCGCGTAGGCCAGCCGCCCCGTCTCCTCCGCGAACAACACCACGTCCGTGAACGTACCGCCGACGTCGATGCCGAGACGGTATCGAGGCGCAGGCGGTCGCGGCGCTGCGCGGCGAGTGGCGCGTGCCACCGGAGCGGTATTCACGACGCGAGTTCCCCCAGGAGGCACGCGGAGCCGCCGGGGCGTAGCCTCGCGGTGGCGGCCACGGAGAGCAGCACGGCGGACGGAAGCGGGGACGAGATACTCGGACCGGCCTCGCCCGTCAGCGTCCGCAGCTCAACGACCGTCTCGCCCAACGCGACCACGGCGCCCACTGCGGCGTGTCTTACGACAGCGGCCTCGTCCCGGGCGTGAAGTTCCACCGTGCGCTCGATAAGCGGAGGCGGGGGCTGGGGCGCCGCCGGGCTGGGGCGCTCGATCATCCCAAGCGCTCCCAGCACATTGTCGACCGCGCGTTGGTGCAGACGCACCGCATCCTCACGCCACGCCGTTCCGCCGCCCGCCTCGACCAGAACGGCCGGAATGCCCTCACCAGCGAGGACACGGTAGAGTGCCCCCGCGTGGCCCGCCGGGGCGGTGCAGACGTAGCGAACGCCGGACGCCGCCGCGAGCTCCCGGCTGGGCTTGTGCGCGGCGTCGCAGAACGCGAAGTGCTCAACCTCCAAATCCCTGCCGCCGCCGTGGAGATCGACGAAGGCGTCGGCGTGCCCTGCAATGATGGGCAGAAGCCACGACGCGAACCGCTCGGTCCAGGTGTCGCCAGCACTGCCGAACGCGCGGTTGAGATTCACCCCGTCGGCGGGGTGTGCCGCGGTGCCGGCCAGAAATGCGGGCATGTTGAGGACGGGAACGGCGAGCACGGCGCCTCGTAGATCCGCGAAGGACGCCCTCTCAATCCACCGCAGCACCGCCACGACTCCGTCCACTTCGTCGCCGTGCAGGCTCGCCTGGACCCACAGGGTCGGCCCAGACTGGCGTCCCTGCACCGCGACGACCGGAATTCGCACCGGGGCATGGGCGGCGGCCTCGAACGTCAGGAAGCCGGCCGCCCGGCTCCCCGGCTCGAGATGGAGACCCGCTTCAGAGAGTCGCAACATCCGCCGGTGCCGGCGCCTGCCGTCCGCCGTCCGGAGAGAAGTCAGGTACTGCGGCGGCGATCCGCTCGGCGGAAAGAAGCACGCGCTGCGCCAAGCGGTTGAGCGCCTCGCGGGTACGCACGTCCTGCACGGGCACCGATACGCTGAGCGCCATCCTCGGCACCGCCCCGCCCGTGCGGATCGGCGCGCCGACCGACGCCACACCCAGCGTGCTCTCTTCCATGGTCACCGAAAAACCCCGCTTCTGGACCTGGGCCAATTCTCGGCGAAACGCCGCCGCGGTGGTGATGGTATGCGGCGTCCGCGGCGGTAGCCCGTGCGCCCGCACAGTGTCGGCGACTTCCGCGTCGTCGAGCGACGCGAGTAGCGCCTTGCCGATGGCCGTGCAGTGCACATAGAAGCGGTCTCCAGCGTGGACGCTCACCTTGACCGGCCCTTGGCCCTCCCGGGCGGCCAACACCAGCACGCGTCCTCCGTCGACGCGCCCGACATGGGAGGTCACGTCCTTCAGTTCCGTCTCCATCTCACGAATCGCCGCGCGCAGCAACCGATGATCCTCGGCGAAGCCGCTGGCGATGCCACGGGCGAGCGGACCGAGCCGGTAGCGCCCGTCGGCATCGGTCTGCAGCATCCCGGTCGCGGCAAGTGTGTGCGCGATGCGGTGGAGGGCGCTGCGGGGTACGCCAAGCGTCCGGGAACACTCGCGGATCCCAACCGGCCCGCCGGTGCTTGAGACGTAGCGGAGCAGCATGACAGCCCGTTCTACGGCTTGAACCCGCTGCATCGTGGACCTCGATATTGGGACATCTCGTCCCGACATTCATGCCTGGTCTCCAATTCGCGTCTCCCGCCCATCGGTCCTCCCTCAGGGATTCAGCTTATCAGCTTAACTTATCAGCTTAACCGAAGAAGGAGGTACCCGTGCCACCGGGAATAGATCTGGCATATTCCGGGACAGGCTGTCCCATAATATGAGGGGGTCTCAATGCGACGAGCAGCCATCCGGCGCACCGCCGTCGTTCTGATGGTTTCGACTCTCCCACTCCTCGCGCTGTGGACGCCGACCACGGCCGCGCCCGCGCCAGCGACGGTCACGATCGCCCGCGCCGCGGCGACACTCGGGATGGACCCCGGCTTTCTCCGGGAGCCGGGCACTATCGTCGACAACATCTTCGACACGCTGGTGATCCGCGACCAAACCATGAAACTGACGCCGGGGCTCGCCACCTCCTGGCGTCTCCTCAACCCGACGACGTGGCAGTTCGTGCTTCGCCGCAACGTGAAGTTCCACAACGGCGGGCCGTTCGACGCGAACGCGGTGAAGTTTACCGTGGATCGCGTCCTGGACCCGGCGAAGCACTCGCCTACGATTTCGTACATCAACACCGTGACCCGGGTGGACGTCGTCGATCCGTACACCGTGAACGTGGTCACCGCTCAGCCGGACCCGCTCATCCCGACCAGGTTCAGCCGCTATCCGACCGAAATCGTCCCGCCCGCCTACGTCGAGCGGGTGGGCGACGCCGGATTCGCCGCGCACCCGGTCGGCACCGGCCCGTACGCATTCGTCCGGTGGGCCAAGGACGACTACGTCGAGTTGGCCGCCAACAACGACTACTGGCGGGGCGCACCCAAGGTGAAGCACGTCTTGTTCCGCTGGGTCCCGAACGACGTCGACCGCATCGCGGCCCTGCAGCGGCAGGAGGCCGACATCATCGAGCCGGTGCCGGTGTCCTGGGTGGCCACGGTCGAGCGCAGCCCGCAGTTGCGCGTGGAGCGCGTGCCGCACGGCGGGCTCACGATCTACTTTGGCCTGAAGACCGACACGGCGCCGCTCGATAAGGCGAACGTCCGGCGCGCGCTCGCGTACGCGATGGATCTGCCAACGATCGTGAAAACGATCCTGCGCGGCTTCGCCACCATCAGCGGGACGCAGGTGGGCGCCTTCGACTTCGGGTACGATGCGAAGATCACACCCTATCCGTACGACCCGGCGCGTGCGAAGAGCCTCCTCGCCGAAGCGGGCTTCCCCGAAGGGTTCGCGATCGACATGCAGGGAACAAGCCGGTACCTTATGGGCGCCGAAGTGTCGCAGGCCATCGCCCAGGAGTTCGCTGCGGTCGGCGTGCGGGCGAAACTCAGCGTTCCGGAGTGGACGGTGTACGCACAACTCGTCCCGGTCCATAAGCAAGCGCCGATCTACATGCTCGGCTGGGGGAGCACGCAAACACTCGACGCCGACGCGGCAATCTACCCGATCTTGCACTCCGACCAGCCGTATTCGACGGTCAACATGCCTGAACTGGACCGGCTCTTGGACGACGCGCGGCATGCCACGGACCCGTCCGCGCGCCTCGCTCTCTACACGAAGATCCAGGAATTCGTCCACGACCAGGTGCCTCTCCTGACGCTGTACCAAGAGGATAGCCTCTATGGCCTGGACTCGAGAGTCGCCTGGACGCCGCGGCCGGACGCGCGCATCCAGGTCGCGGACATCAAGCTCCGGTAAGCGGTGCTGAACGCGCGGACGCTGTGCGCGATGCCCGGGCCGGCGGTCACGACCGCACCGGCGCGCCCTCGTCGTTTCCGAGGCGCTGCGGAAGGCTTCGCCGGCATGGCGCTAGTCTCGTTCCTGCTGGCCGCCGCAATCGCGGCGCCGCGGTTCGGCGGCGGACCGACCGCCCAAAACCTCGGCCTCACGCTCGTGCCGCCCGGCGCCGCGGGGCACCTGTGCGGCACCGACGCCCTGGGCCGCGACCTCTGCGCGCGGACGTTCGTCGGCGTGCGTGTCTCACTACTCGTGTCCGCGGCCGCCGCGGCGATCGCGCTGGTGCTGGGCGTCACGCTGGGGCTCGTGAGCGGCTACTATGGCGGACGGGCGGACGCGATCATCATGCGGTTGGTCGACGTGCAGCTCGCCGTGCCGTTCGTGTTGCTGACGTTGCTCGTGGTCGCGGTCCTGGGACCCGGCATTCGGAATCTGGTGTTGGTCATGGGCATCACCGGGTGGGTCACCTATGCCCGCGTGGCGCGGGGGGAGGCGCTCGCGCTGCGTGAACGCGAGTACGTCAGCGCAGCCAGGGCCTCGGGCGCGACCGACGCGCGCATTCTCGGCCGGCACATGCTGCCGAACATGGGCGCGACGCTGCTCGTCGTGCTCACGATCGACTTGGCCCGGTTCGTGCTGCTCGAAGGCACGATGAGCTTTCTGGGATTCGGCGTGCAACCCCCGACGCCGAGCCTCGGCGCGCTGCTCAACGAGGGGCTCAATTCCATCGCCATCGCGTGGTGGCCTGTCATGATCCCGGGGCTGGCACTGGCGATCTTGCTGCTCGGCATCAACCTCTGGGGCGACTGGTTGGCGGATCGCCTGACGGGTTCGCCCGCGGCATGAGATTCCACAAAAGGAGCGTGTCGATGTCGGAAGATTTCCTAAGCCTGCGGGTCGGCGGGCACACCTGCCGGTTGCGGCTGCTGCTGGACCGTGCGCCGAATACGTGCACGTCGCTGAAAGCCGTCCTGCCGGTGCAGAGTCATCTCGTGCGCGCGAAGTTCGCCGGTGACGAGGTCTACTTCATGGTCCCCGGCGCATGGCCGGCGGAAAACCCGGCGACCGGGGTCGAGGCCGGAGACGTCGGCTATTACCCCGACCGGCAGACGGTGTGCATTTTCTACGGCGGCATCGTGCCGTTCGGCTCGGTCGGACTGTTCGCCCGAGTGGCCGACGGCCTGGATGCGCTGCGCGCCGTCGGACCGGACCTGTGGCGTCACGGCGCACTCCCAATCCGCCTCGACATCGAGGACGACCAATGAGCGCCGAAGCGGTCGCGGCGGAAATCCGCGATGCTGTCACAACCGGCTGGGGTACCCCTCCGGCGGATCTCGACGGGATCGCGGCGGCCCACCGGCCGCCGAGCCGAGACATGGTCAAACGGCTCTACGCCAACTTCGACCTCTATTGGACGGCCGGTTTCCTGTACTTTGCGTGCCGCGACGTCCGCGCGGGGCGCGAGGACTGGACGCGGGTGCGGCGGCTCCTCGCCGGCATGGCCGCCACGTGCGCCGGACGGCTGGAGTTGTGGAAGTGCGCAGCGGCGGCCGCCGTGCTGCGAAAGGCCGCCTCCGCCATCGATGACGCGGAGACCGCCCCCGAGGGATTGGATGTCGTCGACGCGGTGGTGCTGTACCTCAACCGGCTCCAGAGCTGGGTCGATGCATCGATACCGTGGAGCGCCCTCGACGCGGTGGCGCCACTGGACATCCGGGGGTTGAAAGCGTGAAGCATCCGACCGATTTTCCGCGCGTCCCGCTCGCGGTGCTGCCCACGCCGCTTGAACCGCTGGAGCGGCTCGGCCGCGCCCTCGATATGCGGCTCTGGATGAAGCGCGACGATTACACAGGGCTCGGCGGGGGCGGCAACAAGGTCCGCAAGCTCGAGTTTCTCATGCCGGAGGCGATCCGGCAACGCGCCGACGTGATCATCACGACGGGCGGCCACCAGTCGAATCACGCCCGCATCGTCGCAGCCGCGGCGCGCCGGTTCGGCATGGACTCACTGCTCGTCCTCCGGGGCGCCGCTCCGAACACCTGGCAGGGCAACCTGCTGCTCGACCGTCTGCTCGGCGCCGAACTGGACTTTCTGCCGTACGATGAATACCTGGACCTCGTCGCAGCGCGGATCGAGGCCCGCGCGGAGGAACTCCGCGCCGCGGGCCGGCGTCCGTACGTCATCCCGCTCGGCGGCGCATCGGCGGAAGGCGCGCTCGGCTACGTCCTGGCGGTGGAAGAACTGGCGGAGCAGTGGACGCGGCTCGACGATCGCGGCCCGGACTACGTCGTCGCGGCGGCCGGCTCGGCCGGAACGCTCGCGGGACTGCTCGTGGGGCTCGAGCGCGTCTGGCCGGAGACGCGGCTGCTCGGCATCAGCGTCGCGTGGCCGGCGGACCGCGTGCGCGAGCGGACGCTTGAGCTCGCCGCGGACACACGCGCACTTCTCGGATGGACGGAGACTGGCGCGCACGAAGCGCTGATCCTCACCGACGAGCACGTGGGGCCTCGGTACGCGGTGCCGACGGACGGCGGGATCGCGGCGATCCGTCAGACGGCGCAGACCGAGGGGATCATGCTGGACCCCGTCTACACGGGGAAGGCGATGGACGGGCTGATCGCGCTCGCGCGGAACGGCCGTCTCGGCCGATCGCCGCGGGTGGTCTTCGTCCATACCGGCGGCATGCCGAGCGTGTTTGCGTTCGCCGACGCCCTGCTCTCTGCGGAGTCCGCTGCCCGGTGACGGCGCGAGGCGCGCCCGCGCGGGGACCGGTGTGACACTGCCGGACATCGCCGTTCGGTTTCTCAGCCGGCACGACGTGGTCGCCTGCGGCGCGCTCGACATGCATGCCGCCGTCGCCGACGTTGAGGCGACCCTGCGCCTGCAGAATGCCGGCGAGACGATCATGCCGCCCGAAACGGTGCTCCGCTGGCACGCGACGGTGGACCGCCACGCGGCGGGCGAAGACGAAACGGGCGCCTATGCGCTGCCGGCGTACCTGGGCGGACCCGAACCCGTGGCCGGCATCAAATGGACGGCGCACCGTGTGTCTCACGGCGCACCGGACGGGCAGGAACCCGCCGTCATGGGGCTCATTGTGCTGACGGATCCAAAATCGGGCCGTCCGTTCGCGGTCATGGAGAGCGCACTCATCGGCGCGGTCCGGACGGCGGCTACCACAGGCGTCGCGCTTCAGCGCCTGCGGCGGACCGACGCCGCGACCGTGACCCTCATCGGTGCCGGACTCCAGGCGGAGATGCATCTGCGCATGCTGGCGGCGGCGCTGCCGGGGGCGCGTCGTCTCGTCCTCGCGAATCGCACCCGCGACCACGCGGAGCGGCTGGTGCGCAGACTGACCAGTCTTCCGTGGACGCCGGAGGTGAGCGACCTCGGTCCGCCAGCGGTGGAAGAGAGCGACGTCGTGATCGCATGCACCGCCGCAGCGTCGCCGTTCGTTCACGCCGGCTGGGTGCATCGCGGCATGGCGGCGGTGAGCATCGGGCCGTATGAGTTCTCATATGATGCGGTGCGTGCGTTCGACGCCGTCGTCGTGGACGCGTGGGGGGATTTCAAGCGCACGAGTCTCAAAGGGTTGTTCCGGATGTACCGGGACGGACAGTTCGAGGAATCCGCCGTGGCGGCCGATCTGGGCGCGCTCGTCGCGGGCGCCCGCGAGGTCCCGCGCGAGTCGTCGGTCTTCGTGAGCGTCTTCGGCCTGAGCATCTTCGACATCGCCGTGGCTACGCGAATCGCGCGGGCCGCGGAGGAGCGTGGCGCCGGCCGCACGTTCCCCCTGTTCCGGTAGCTGGGCGCCAGCCAGCGTCCGCTGCACGCGAGGTGACACCATGATGTGGCAAGGCATCGTCGAGACGATCCACATTGCGGACGCAGCAAGGGCGCCGATGCGCTCCGTCGCGGAGGCGCGCGCGGTCGAGGGGCGCGGGCTCGAGGGCGACCGCTACTTCAGCGGAACCGGGACTTGGTCCGGCACGCGAACGGCCGGGCCGCTGACGCTCATCGAGGCGGAGACGATCGACACGCTGCAGCGCGACCACGGCATCGTGGTCGCACCGGGCGACTGCCGTCGCAACATCGTGACGCGCGGCGTGCCGCTGGCTCATCTGGTCGGCGCCGGTTTCCGCATCGGGGCGGTCGAGGTACGCGGGATCAGACTGGTCGAGCCCTGCGATCACCTCGCCAAATTGACGGACCGGCGCGTGCTTGCCGCGCTGGTACATCGAGGCGGGTTGCGGGCCGACATCGTGAGCGGCGGGATCATCCGTGTTGGGGACGTGGTCGAACCGATCTTGACCTAGGTCCGGGTGCCTGCCGTCTCTAATCCAGCCCTCACTACGGGCGCACCCGCGCCCTCGAGATGCCGAGACCGGCGCATCGCTGGGTGGATCGCTCCGCTTCTAGCATCTTCCTGGTGATCCGGCCGCGCATGATCCCCAAATTGGCACGTAGCGCGCCGTCGGGAGTAACGAGTAGTCCGTTCGCCACGACGAGGTCGTGCCCCATCGTCCCGTTCCGAATTCGCCACGGTCTTAGAACGGCCTTGCGCCGTCTAGGGAAGCGTGGTCAGCCGGTCTGCCAAAAGGCGCCGCCGTGATCGCTGTCGACATCGGTTGCAACAGTGACTGTGCCCGCGCCCCTTACTCCCCATCTCTGTTGACGACCAAGTCCAACGACGGCCCGATGAGCGTCGAGAGCGCCTACCATTCGCCGGCAGAGACGTAGCATAGAGCGCGGCGAAGACCCGCACGTATTTCGACCGCCTCAAAACAACGCACCCCACCGCGTTCACAATATCCGCGCTGGTGCCTCCCATGCCGAATGCCGCGACTCTCGGCCATCCGGCCTGGCGAGCGATCTGGAACGCCCCGCCACCCCCGACGCGAGGCCCGACAGCAACGTAGTTTAGTGGCTCTACCGGCTTTCGTGTGGGTACAGATCCAGCCCTCCGCAATGAAAGTAGATGGCGGTCTTGAAGTGCTCAGCGTTCCGGAACCCCCGCGCGGTCTTCTTGACCCACTGGATCGTGTCATTCACGGCTTCGCGGCCTGCGTTGGTGAGTCGGTGCCGCAGGTAGGTCAGGACGTTCGGCAAGTGGCGGCGGATCAACCATGCCACCTGCGCCATCGGCTTCAGCCGGCTGTGGGTCGCTCGCCAGAACCACCGCGCGAAGAACGTCTGCGCCACACCGCGGTAGGTGTACTCTCAGAACTGGCGGAACCGTTCCTTGAGCGTCCAGGCACGAGCGACCTTCAGGTCACTGCCCACCAACTGCCGCATCTGCCGGCGCTGCTCCGGCCGTAGCTCGCCGGGACGCCGCAGCCAGAGGTACTTGGTCCCGGTGAGCCTGCCCCGGTTCGGTGGAGGGTGAATCTCTTTCGTGTTTGCCTGTTATCACCACCTCTCGCATTGTTGTTGTTCTTCTCTCCCGCGGCCGCCGGCGTCATCGCCCGACGGCCGTATCTGATCGTCTTCCCCTCTC
>DATGJN010000078.1 GCA_035295165.1 bacterium | reverse complement strand
CCCGAGAACGTGACGTACTTCACCGGCCTCCTGGTCCCGAGCCCGTACCTGCGCCGGGAGGTGCAGGTCTTCGCCGTGCTGACGCCCGACCCACAAGCAGATCCGATCCTCGTGATGCCGGCGAGTTTCCTCGCCTTTCTCGTCGACGAACCGCCCGGTACGGGGACCGTCCGGGTGTACGGGGATCCACACACCGTCCTGCCGGGCTCGGACGCCATCTTGGAGGAGCGGGAGGCACGCCTGCTCGCGCTCATCCGGTCCACCCCACGCTTTGCCAGCGCACAAGACGCGCTTCTGTCCGCCTGCGCGGACGCGCGCCTCGGGCGGGGTCGCCTTGGCCTCGACGGAACCGGCCTGTCGCCCCAGACGTGGGAGGCGATCCACGAACGCCTCCCGGACGCACGGATCGTCGAGGGGGCGGCGCTGCTCAGGCGCATCCGCGCGGTCAAGACGCCGGCGGAGGTAGCGCGTCTGCGGCGAAGCGCCGAGATCATCGAAACCGCGCAGGACGCGATGTTCTCTTCCGTGAGGGAGGGCGTGACGGAACGCATCCTCTCCGAGATCATCGAGCGCCGAGTCTGGACCGAAGGCGGGCGGCCAGCGTTCTCATACCTCGGCCTCGGCGTCCGCGGCGGGGCCCTCCGTCCCGCGTGCGACTCCCCCGCTCGAGGCGGGGACCTCGTCCGGACCGAGATGGGATGCACCCATTTCCAATACTGGTCCGACACGGGCCGGACGGCGGTCGTCGGCGCCCCATCGGAGCGCCAGCGCCGCTGCTTCGACGCGCTGGCAGCCGGGCATCGGGCGGCGCTGGACGCGCTGCGGCGCGGCACCCCGGTCGGCGACGTCTTTGCTGCGGCGATCCGCGCGGTGCGACGGTCCGGGATCCCAGAGTACCATCGAACCCACTGCGGACACGGGATCGGCCTGCAACTCTACGACGCGCCGCTCGTGGCGCCGTCCGACGACACCATCCTCGAACCCGGGATGGTCGTCAACGTCGAGGTCCCGTACTATGAACTGGGGTTCGGCGGCATGCAGATCGAGGACACCGCCGTTGTGACGGACGCGGCGCCGGTCCTCCTCACCAGGGCCGCCCGGGAACTGCGCGTGTTGTCGTGAAATCGATACAGCGGGAGCGGAGTGCGCGAAGGCAAGCGCGTGTCGGAGGAACGAACCGCGAGGACTGTGGGGAAATCGCGGCAGGAACGAAAGTCACATAGCCACGAAAGGGGGAGGTCTATGAACGGACGACCGCATCAGAGGATCACGCGACGGGAACTCCTGCGCCAGGGGGGCGCGGCGGGCGCCGCGCTCGGCATCGGTGCGCTCGGCGGCATCACGCTCGGGGCCCCCGGCGCCGCGGACGCTGCGGTCGCCGGCGGCCGCAAGGTTCAGGTCACCGAGTTCATCTGGATCGGCGGCGGCCAGGGCGTCGTGCCGCGCGAGGTCAAGGCCTCCTTCGAGAAGGCCAACCCGAACGTCAGCATCGAGCTCTACGAGGGCACGAACGCGGTAGCGTATCCGAAGATGGTCGCCCAGCGCCAGGTCGATCCCAACAAGCCCCTGATCAACTTCGGATTCTTCAACGTCGACGCCCAGACCAAGGGCGAGAAGGACGGTATGTGGCTCGGCCTCGATCCGGCGAAGGTGCCGAACATGGCCAACGTCTACCCCAGCTATCATCGCCCGAACAACACCGGCATCGGCTGGGGGTTCAGCGCCGTCGGCATCCTGTACAACAAGAAGCTCGTCAAGGAACCGCCGACGAGCTGGAACGACATCTTCGCTCCCCGATTCAAGGGGAAGGTCATGCTGTTTGACTACGCGTGGGGGTTCAACGGCCTGCTCGCGGTGGCGCACGCGAACGGCGGGGATGCCAAGCACATCGACGTCGCGTTTGAAAAGTTCAGCAAGGCCGCGCAAAACGGCCAGTTCCTCGCGCTGTTCACCACCAACGAGCAGGTCAAGGACGCGCTGGCCCGCGGGGAGGCCCTCATCGCCCCCTACTTCACCAGCTTCGCGATCACCTGGAATCAGGAGAGCCCGAACAACGCCGGGCCGTTCGCCTACGCCATCCCCAAGGAGGGCGTCGTCGCCTTCACCTACTACTTCAACGCCGTGAAGGGCTCGACGCCGGACCAGATCGACGTGGCCTCCAGCGTGATCAACACGTACCTCTCCAAGCCGACGATCGAGCGCTACTGCAATCTCACCGCGACGATCCCCGCCGTGAAGGGCGTGTCCCTCAAGCCGGATCTGCAGAAGGAGCCGGTGTTCCAATCCAGCGTCATCGAGAAGGCCATCCAGCCGGATTGGGCGACGACCAACGCACAGAACGACGCGTGGAAGCAGCGATGGGACCGTGAGGTGAAAGCGAAGATGTAGTTCGGCGTGGCGCACCGGGACGTGGAGATGGGAACAACGGGACGGGCAGAGGCGTCCGCGACGCCGGCGGTCGAGCTGCAGCAGGTCCACAAGCGGTTCGGCCAGGTGCACGCGGTCCGCGGAGTCTCGCTCCGCATCCGCGAGAACGAGTTCTTCTCCCTGCTCGGCCCGAGCGGCTGCGGCAAGACGACCGTACTGCGCATGATCAGCGGATTCGAGGTCCCGACGGAGGGCAGTCTGTACCTCCAGGGGCGGCTCGCCAACACGATCCCTCCGTACCGCCGCGATACGAACCTGATCTTCCAGCACCTCGCGCTGTTCCCGCACCTCGACGTCTACGACAACATCGCCTTCGGCCTCCGCCTGCGGCGGCTGCCGCGAGACGAGATCGCCCGCAAGGTCCGCGCCAGCCTGGACCTCGTGGATCTCGCCGGATACGAGTCGCGCCGGATCCACCAGCTCAGCGGAGGGCAAAAGCAGCGCATCGCGATCGCCCGCGCGCTCATCAACCAACCCGCGGTGCTCCTCCTCGATGAGCCCCTGGGCGCCCTCGACCTCAGGCTCCGCATGCAGATGCAGGTCGAGCTCAAGGAGATCCAACACCGCGTCGGCACCACGTTCATCTACGTGACGCATGACCAGACCGAGGCCATGACCATGTCCGATCGGATCGCCGTGATGAACCACGGGGTCGTCGAGCAGATCGGGACCGGCCGCGACGTCTACGAACGGCCGCGCACGCGGTTCGTGGCGACGTTTCTCGGGGACAGCAATCTGATCGACGCGAGGGTCGAACGGCGCGAGCCGGAGCAGACCGTGCTCCGGGCGGGCGACCAGCGGTTGGTGGCGCCGGCCGATCACGCGGCGGGGCCGGGCGCCGCCGTCACGCTGTGCGTGCGCCCGGAGCGACTCCGCCTCGTCACCCCCATCGACGCCCCTGCGCCCGCCGGATACGAGAACCGGGTGCCGGCCCGCGTTCACGACGTCATCTTCAAGGGTGCGTTCATCGAATACCGGCTCACCACGGGGTCCGGCGCCTCCATGATCGCGCAGGCCCATGCGAACGGAAGCCCGGCGATCGCACGCGAGGGGGCCGTCGCGGCCACGTGGCGGAGGGACGACGGCGTGGTCTTAACGGAATGAACGCCCGGGGGGGCCTCCGGCCGCCCCGCGCCCCGCGCGCGCAGGCGTTGGTGTTGCCGGGGCTCCTGGGGCCCGCGGTCGTGTTCATCGTAGGCGTGCTGCTCACGGCGCTCGGCATCCTGCTGGTCAACAGCGCGTACCATTTCACCGGCACCCAGGTCCAGCCGCGGGTGACGTTCGAGGCGTACCGACACTTCTTCACCGACCCGTTCTACGCCAGCGTCCTCTGGCAGGAAGTCCGTCTCGCCGTGGTGACCACGGGCATCTGCCTCCTCGTCGGCTATCCGGTCGCGTACGCCATCACCAAGATCCGGCGGCCCAACTGGGTCATCGCGGCGTACATCCTGATCTTCTCGCCGCTGCTGACGAGCAGCATCGTCCGGGCGTACGGCTGGCTCGTGATCCTCGCGCGGGGCGGGCTGGTCAACTGGGCCCTGGCGGAGGCGCACCTGGTCGGCTCGCCGGTCCGCCTCGTCTTCAACTTCACCGGGGTCACCATCGCGCTCGTGCACGTCCTCCTGCCGTTCACGGTGTTCCCGATTCTGAGCGTGCTCCTGCGCACGGATCCGACGCTTCGCGAGGCCGCAGCCGATCTTGGCGCCACCCGGCTCCAGACGTTCCTGCGGGTCACGTGGCCGCTGTCGTTCCCGGGGCTGTACGCGGCGGCGCAGCTCACGTTCGTGCTCGCGATGAACGCGTACGTCACGCCGCAGCTCCTCGGCGGCGGCCGCGTACAGGTCCTCCCGCTCCTGATCTTCGAGAATATCTCCGACCTCAACTGGCCGCTGGCGGCGGTGGAGGCGATCGCGCTCATCGCGCTCGTCTGGACGACAATGTTCGTCTCCAACCTCCTCTTCCGCCGTCGCCTCGCCGCGATCGGGGATCGCGAGTGAGCGGGTCGCGCGACCCGATCACGATCGCCCTGTGGGCGTTCCTCGGCCTGGTCGGGCTGTACATGCTCGCGCCCCTGATCTTCGTGACGATCGACTCGTTCAACCCGTCCACGTACGGGACGTTTCCCCTCGCGGGCGTGACCCTGCACTGGTATCAGAACGTGCTCCAGGTGCCGGAGTTTCGGTCCGGGCTTGTGAACTCGCTCATCGTCGCATCCGGCGCCACGGTGGTGGCCGTGGCGCTGGGCACCCTCGCCGCCTACGGCCTGGCGCGGTACCGGTTCCGCCAGCGCGAGTTGGTACGGTCGTTCCTGCTCCTGCCCATCATCGTGCCGGCGATCGTCTTCGGCGCGGCGCTCTTCCTGCTCTACATCCGAGTCGGGTTGTACGGCACGCGCACCGGGCTCGTGCTCGGACACGCGCTGCTGGGGCTGCCGTTCGTGATGTCCATCACCACCGCCAGCCTGCAGACGCTCGGCCGCGAATATGAAGAAGCCGCGATGGACCTCGGGGCGAACCCCCTCGTGACGTTCTTCAAGGTCACGATCCCGTCGATCCGCCCTGGCCTCGTCGTGAGCGCGCTGTTTGCGTTCGTGACGTCCTGGGACCAAGTTGAGGTGTCCTTGTTCATCACGCGGCCGCGCAACAACACGCTGCCGATCGCCATGTTCAACTACGAGCAGAACTACCAGGACCCCACGCTCGCCGCGATCTCGGCGATCCTCATCGGGTTTGCGGTCGTGCTGGTGCTGGTGGCGGTCTCGATCCTCAAGTCGCAGGAGTACCGGAAGCTGGTCGAACGCGAGTAACGAGACCATCCAGCGGGAGGGAGACGGGCAGATGGCGGACAGATTTCAGATGGGCACGGCGCGCGTCGAGACGGGCAGCCTCGGGACCGGCTACATCGAGAGCGCGTACCTGCGCGACGGCACGCGCGTCCGGATTCCCCTCGTCATCGTCCACGGCGCGGAACCGGGACCGGTGCTGTGGGTGGGATCTACGATCCACGGCGACGAAATCCCCGGGTGCGAGGTCATCAGGCGCGTCACGCGCGAACGGCTCGACCCGCGGGCGCTCCGCGGGACGTTGGTCTGCGCCCCGGTCTCGCACCCCGTGGCGTTCCTCACCTCCACCCGTCTGACGCTCCACGACGGCGTCAACATCAACCGCGTGTTCCCGGGCGATCCGAAGGGCACCATCACCCAGCGGATCGCGTACGACCTCTTTCACCAGGGCGCCGTGCGGGCCGACGCGGTCATCGACATCCACTCGAACGCGATCGGCGCGGTGAGTTTCAACATCGTCCGCACGGGCGGCGCGGGACCGGCGTGGGACGCGCAGTGGACGCTCGCCGACGCGTTCGGCATCAGCGTCGCGGTCGGCCCCGTCGGGCAACTCGGGCTCGCCGGCACGCTGCAGGACGCGGCGATCGAGCGCGGCAAGCCGGCGTTGACCGTGGAACTCTCCGGCGGCTACACCTGGGAGGAACCGTCCGTCCGCGCTGGGGTCACCGGCGTGCTGAACGTGATGAAGGCCCTCCGCATGCTCGACGGAGCGCCGGAGCCGCAGACGGAGGTGCAGATTCTCCCGGGGCGGCTCACGAACCGTCACTACCTCGTCTGCGACAGAGGCGGGCTCGTCCGGCCGCTCAGGCCGCTCGGCTCGAAGGTCAAGGCCGGCGAGGCGGTGGCCGTGCTCTACGACGTCTTCGGCGAGGCGGTGGAAACGGCGTCGAGCCCGATCGACGGGTGGGTCATCACCTACCCCCTCCACGGCGACCGGACCGCGGTGAGCGGCGACATCGTGGCGTTCGTGTTCGGGACGGCGTAGCGGGCGGCACGCGTCCCGCCCGACGATGCCGTGCGCCCGCACCCCTCGTGCGGCTACCGGAGCGTGCCGTTGAACTCCGCGAGGGAGCCGGCGCCGGGGCACAGGTCGTCGTCCCGGAGCTGATTCAGCGGCTCGTTGATGGTTTCGAGATGGGCGTGCAGATCCCAGGGGTCGGGGTCCACGTACAGCAGTCCCGTCGCGAGCGCGCCGTCCGCCCGGCGCGTTTCCAGATGCAGCATGGCGGCGACACGATCGTGCGGGTCGTACCCGGGGGCGAGCGAGCGCAGCAGGACGCTTGCGCCGTTCTGCTCGATCACCTCGCCGTTCACCGCCCCGTCGGGAGCGGCCGGCGCCGCCGCGCCGCGGCGGACCTCCAACTCGGTCACCGCCTCGTCGTGCGCGCGGACGTAGGTGAAGCTCTTCGTGGACTCCGCGTGGTTGTTGAACGCCACGCACGGGGAGATGCAGTCGATGAACGCCGCGCCGCGGTGGAGGATCGCGGCCTTGAGGAGCGGCACGAGCTGTTCGCGGTCGCCGGAGAAGCCGCGCGCGACGAACGTCGCCCCGACCTGCAGCGCCACGGCCACCAGGTCGATCGGTTCGTCGATGTTGATCACCCCCCGCTTGCTCGGCGACCCCCGGTCCGCGGTCGCCGAGAACTGGCCGCGGGTGAGTCCGTACACGCCGTTGTTCGCGACGACGTACACCATGTTCACGCCGCGGCGCAGGCTGTGCGCGAACTGGCCGAGGCCGATCGACGCCGAGTCGCCGTCCCCGGAGACCCCCAGATAGATCAGATCGCGGTTGGCGAGGTTCGCTCCGGTCAGCACCGACGGCATGCGCCCGTGCACGCTGTTGAAGCCGTGCGAGCTCCCCAGAATATAGTTCGGCATCTTGGAGGAGCAGCCGATCCCGGACAGCTTCGCGATTCGATGCGGCGGCAGGTCGAGCTCGAAGCAGGCTTGGACGATGGCGGCGGCGATGGCATCGTGCCCGCACCCCGCGCACAGCGTGGAGACCGCGCCCTCGTAGTCCCGCCGCGTGTATCCGAGCGCGTTCACCGCGGCGGCGGGGTGCTGGAACTTCGGCTTCGCCAGGTACGTCATCGCGCCACCGCCTCCCGTGCCGCCACCGCGGCCTCCGTCTGCGCCGCGATCGCCCGCGCGATGAACGTGGCCGTGATCGGCGTCCCATCGTAGTGCAGCACCGGGACAAGCCGCGACGGATCGATGCCGCACTCATTGACGATCAGCGTGCGGAGTTGGGCGTCCCGGTTCTGTTCGACGATGAACACGCGGTCGTGCCCGGTAATGAACTCCGCAACGGCCGCGGCGAACGGAAACGCCCGCACCCGTAGCGCGTCGAGCACGATCCCCTGCCGCTCCAGCATCGCGAGGGCTTCCCGCAGCGCCGGCGCCGTCGAGCCGTAGTAGATCACGCCGGTCCGCGCCGGCCGGGGTGCGGACTGTACCAGCGGCGCCGGGACCAGCCCCTTCGCCGTCTCGAACTTCTGCATCAACCGTTCCATGTTGTCCACGTACGTCTGCCCGTCCTCGGTGTACCGGGCGTACCGGTCCTTCGTGGTCCCGCGACTGAAGAACGCGCCCCGCGTGGGGTGCGTGCCCGGGTACGTCCGGTAGGGGATCCCGTCGCCGTCGACGTCCAGGTACCGGCCGAACTTCGCCCCGGCATCTAGCGCCTCCGCCGTGAGGACTTTCCCGCGGTCCATCCGCCGGGCGTCGTCCCAGGCGAGCGGCGCGCACAGCCACTCGTTCATCCCGATGTCCAGGTCCAACAGCACGAACACCGGGGTCTGCAGACGATCAGCCAGGTCGAACGACAGCGCGGCGAACTCGAACGCCTCTCGCGGGTCCTCGGGGATGAGCAGCACGTGCTTGGTGTCGCCGTGCGACGCGTACGCACACGCCAGGATGTCGCCCTGTTGGGTGCGCGTCGGCATGCCCGTGGACGGGCCGGCGCGCTGCACGTCGAAGATCACGGCGGGGATCTCCGCGAAGTACGCGAGGCCGAGGAACTCCTGCATCAGTGAGATCCCGGGGCCCGAGGTCGCGGTAAACGCCCGCGCGCCGTTCCACGCCGCACCGATCACCATGCCGATGGATGAGAGTTCGTCCTCGGCCTGCACGATCGCGTAGCGGTGCTTGCCGGTCGCCGGATCGACGCGGTAGCGCCGACAGTGCCGCGCGAACGCTTCCGCCAACCCGGACGACGGCGTGATCGGGTACCAGGCCGCAACGGTCGCGCCGCCGTAGACGCACCCCAGCCCGGCCGCGGAGTTGCCTTCGATGAAGACCCGGTCACCGAGGCCGGCGCCGCGTTGGATCCGGAACCCGATCGGGCACGGCAGGTGCGCCAGCGCGTAGTCGCGCCCCAGGTGGAGCGCGCGCACGTTCGGCGCGACGAGACGCGGCTTGCCGCCGAACTGCTCCCCCAGCAGCCGTTCGATCTCGGACACATCCATGTCGAGCAGCGCCGAGAGCGCGCCCACGTACATAATGTTCCGAAACAACTGGCGCTGACGCGGATCCGTGTACTCCCGGTTGCACATCTCGGTGAGCGGCACGCCCAGCAGCGTAATGTCGTCGCGCACCGCCGCGCGTTCCAGCGGTTTCGACGAGTCGTGCAGCAGGTAGCCGCCGGGCTCCAGCCCGGCCACGTCCTCGGCCCACGTCTGCGGGTTCATCGCCACGAGCAGGTCGTACCCGCCCCTCCGCCCGAGGTGCCCCTCGCCCGACACCCGCACCTCGAACCACGTCGGCAGCCCTTCGATGTTCGACGGAAAGATGTTCCGCGGGCTCACCGGCACGCCCATCCGCAGCACGGCCCGCGCGAACAGACGGTTCGCGCTCGCGGACCCGGATCCGTTGACGTTTGCGAACCGCACCACGAAGTCGTTAACGGCCGTCATTTCCGTCCGCACGCGTCCGCGTGCGCCACCTCCAGCAAGAACTTCTGCATGTCCCACGCGCCGGTCGGGCATCGTTCGGCGCACAGCCCGCAGTGCAGACACACGTCCTCGTCCTTCACCATCACCCTGCCCGTCTTCAGCGCGCCGGAGACGTAGAGGTCCTGCTCCGGGTTCCGCGCCGGCGCGCGCAGGCGCGTGCGCAGGTCCTCCTCGGCGCCGTTCGTCGTGAAGTTGATGCAATCCACCGGGCAGATGTCCACACACGCGTCGCACTCGATGCAGCGGTCGTCCGTGAAGACCGTCTGCACGTCGCAGTTGAGGCAGCGCTTCGCCTCCAGCAGCGCGAGCTGTTGATCGAACCCGAGCTCGACTTCCACCTTGGGATCGCGGAGCGTCACGGTCTCGGCGCGGAGCGGCACGCGAAACCGCTTGTCCGCCGACACCTCGTTGTCGTACACCCACTCGTGCATCCCCATCTTCTGGCTCACGAGCGTGACCATCGGGGCCGGACGCGCGTGGACGTCCTCGCCGCGGCACAGCAGGTGCATCGAGATCGCCGCCTCGTGACCGTGCGCCACCGCCCAGATGATGTTCTTCGGCCCAAACGCGGAGTCGCCGCCGAAGAACACGTTCGGGAGCGTCGACTGAAACGTCACCGTGTCGAGCACGGGGAGACCCCACTTGTCGAACTCGAGCCCGAGGTCGCGCTCGATCCACGGGAACGCGTTCTCCTGCCCGACCGCGATGAGCACGTCGTCGCACGCCATGTGCACCGGGGGCTCGCCCGTGGGCACCAGATCGCGGCGGCCCTTGGCGTCGTACTGCGCCTTCACCGGTTGGAACACGACACCGGTGAGCCGCCCTCCTTCGTGCGTGAACTCCATCGGGACCAAGAAATTGAGGATCGTGACGCCCTCGCGGAGCGCGTCTTCCTTCTCCCACGGCGACGCCTTCATCTCTTCGAAGCCGCTGCGCACCACAACGCGCACGTCCTCGCCGCCGAGCCGCCGGGACGTTCGGCAGCAGTCCATCGCGGTGTTGCCGCCGCCCAACACGATCACCCGCCGGCCGATGCGGTGCACGTGCCCGAACGACACGCTCGACAGCCAGTCGATGCCGATGTGGATGTGCTCCGGCGACGCGTCGCGACCGGGGATGCTGAGGTCGCGGCCGCGCGGCGCGCCCGTGCCGACGAAGATCGCATCGTATCCCTCTGCGAGGAGCGCCCGCAGGCTGTCGACGCGCTCCCCGAGCCGAAGGTCCACGCCCATGTCGAGGATGTACCCGACCTCTTCGTCAATGATCGACTCCGGGAGGCGAAACTTGGGGATTTGGGTACGGATCATCCCGCCCGCCCGTGCGTCGCCGTCGAAGAGGACGCACTGGTATCCGAGCGGCACCATGTCGCGCGCCACCGTCAGTGAGGCGGGGCCGGCGCCGACGAGCGCAATCCGCTTGCCGTTTGTCTGCGCGGGCGCCGTGGGCAGGAGCGGCCGGATCTCCGCCTTATGGTCGGCGGCGACACGCTTCAACCGGCAGATCGCGACCGGCTCCTCTTCGACCCGGACCCGTCGGCACGCCGGTTCGCAGGGCCGATCGCAGGTGCGCCCGAGGATGCCCGGGAACACATTCGACCACCAGTTGACCATGTACGCGTCGGTGTACCGGCCTGCTGCGATGAGCCGGATGTACTCCGGAACCGGCGTGTGGGCGGGACACGCCCACTGGCAGTCGACGACCTTGTGGTAGTAGTTTGGGTCCCGGGGATTGGTGGGCTGCAACTAGACGTCTCCCTCCCGACCAGGCCTCCGCACCCCGTACCAACCCCTCCGGCCTGCGACGTCGTGGGCGCGGCCGTTCAGACTCCTCGTGTTCACGGAACAGCCACTCAATTATAGCCCAAATCTATCGCATTAAGACTACGTTCCGGCCAACGGAACCGCCATCGGGCGCCGGTCCGATCCCCCTACGAGTTTTCCGCCGTTCCCGGGAACGCCGGCCGGCCGGTGGGGTGGGTTTCGAGGAAATCCGGGCGACTCCCTGTCCTCCCTCCCGCGCGATGGCGCAGCGATCATGCGGAGGGCGCGATCCTGTCCCGACACTCCCGGACCGCATCCGCGATGTCGTCTGCCCGCACGGTTCCTCCGGGGCCGGCGCGGGCCGTCAGCGCACGAATCAGCGTCTCCCGCATGTAGGAACGAAAGCCCGGCGGTTGCGCCTCCAGGGCCGCGTGCAGCGCCATGCGCGCGGGGTCGGACCAGATCGCGTCGAGCGCCTCGCGCTCGGGACCGTACGCGAAGTCCGGTCGACGGCCGCGGGGTCGGGCCCGGAGCCTTGTGGTGGCGTCGACGTCCACCGTGCGTCCGCTGAGCACTACGCCGTAGTCGCGCTCTGCGGCCTCGGGACTGACCAGCCCGCGCCGCACGTCCGCGGCCACCGCCTCCGGATCCCGCGTATACGGATCACCGTAGCCCCCGCCGCCCTGCGAGAAGAACGTGATCACCTCGCCCGGCTGCAGCAGCAGTTCGTCGATCTTTCCCGTCGAACGGCTCTCGCCGCGCTCCGTCGCCACCGTCGCGTGCCCCAGCGATCCAGGGGCACCCCCGCATCGTCCCCACGGCCGGAACTGGATGCGCTCCATGCCGCGGGCCGTCAGCACCGTTTCGGGCGACAGCACGCGGAGCGCCAGCACGAGTCCCATGCCGCCCCGGTAGCGGCCGGGTCCCGCCGAGTCCGGGCGAAGACCGTAGTGCTCGATCAGCACCGGCATGTCCGTCTCCAACGTCTCCGCGGGTACGTTGCGCAGAAACCCGACGCAGAAGTCCATCCCGTCGATTCCGTCCTGCCTCGGCCGGGCTCCCGAGCCGCCGACGATCGGCTGGATCACGCCGACCCGGCGGCGGCCGCTTCTCGGATCATGCATCGCGAGCAGGACGATGCACGCCTGGCCGGCGCCGGCCGCGGGGATCTCGGCCGGCAACGCCTGACCGAGCAGGCCGAGCAGGACGTCCATGATCCGGATGCTCGTCGCCGCCCGCACGCCGACCGCCGCCGGAGGCAGGGGATTGAGCAGACTACCGGCGGGCGCGTTGGTGTGAACGGGGCGCACCAGCCCGCTGTTGAACGGGATCGACCGATCCCGCGTGCGGAAGTACCGGCAGAGCGTCGGCACAAACTGATAGTGCGCTTTCTGATTGAGCGACGGGAGGTTGAAGGCGCCGCGCACCTGGTGGTCGGTGCCCGCGAAGTCGAGGAACAGGTCGCTGCCGCGGACCTCCATGCGGCAGCGCAGGCGGATCGGAGAACCGCCCCACGCGTCGGCCTCCAGGTAGTCCCAAAAGACGTACTCGCCGTCCGGGATCTCCTCGATGAACTGCCTGGCCCGCCGCTCCGCCCACGCGAGCACGCCCTCGATCCCCTGGTCGATCCGGTCGAACCCGTAGCGATCGGCCAACTGCTGCATCCGGCGCCCCGCGGTCGCGAGACACGCGAGCAGCGCCTTCAGGTCGCCCCAGTTCTGCGCGGGGATCCGACAGTTGTCGAGCAGCAGCCTGCGGATCGGCTCGTTCAGGCGCCCCTGCTCGTAGAGCTTGACGGGGCGCAGGCGGAACCCTTCCTGAAACAGGTCGTAGCAGGTCGGGGAAATGCTCCCCGGCACCTTGCCGCCGACGTCCGAGCTGTGGATGAAGCAGCTCGCGAAACAGAGCAGGCGCCCCGCGACAAAGATCGGCTTGAACAGGTACAGGTCGGCGAGGTGGGTGGCGAGGCCGCCGGTCGTGTACGGGTCGTTCGCGATCACGACGTCCCCCTCGGCCCAGTCGGGAATCGCGTCGATCACCGGCCGATGCGGTTTGCCGGGGTTGTTGGTGGTGCCCGTGGCGAGCGGCGCGGCGAACACCTCGCCGTCGCGGGTGGCGAGCGCCGCGCTGAAGTCTCCCGTCTCCTTGACGAACACCGTGAACCCGGTGCGCAGCACCACGGAGGCCATCTCCTCCGCCACCGCCTGCAGCCGGTTGTGGAGGATCTCGAGAAAGACCCGCTCGTCGCGGCCGGCGGCGTCGGTCACGACCGCACGGCCGCGCGGTCGCCGCTCAGGGCACCGCCACCCCCCGCCATACGCTCGAAGAGCTCGCGGACCAGCCCGGCGATCTCGCCGGGTGCGGGGGCGCGCCGGGCCGCGGCGCGAGCGTCGATCTCCGTCATCGCCCGCTGCTTGAGGTAGTTGCGCAGCGCCAAGGGATACGTCATCAGGCACCGGTTCAACGCCAGTTGCATCGCGTCGGACCACACCGCCTCGAACGCGTCCCGCTCCGGGCCGAAGACGAACGGCGTCCGACGGGCCGGGCGGCTCGACCGGAGGGTCTGCGTCGCGGCGTCGTCGACGCGTCCGTCCGCAATGACGACGCCGTACTCCGTCCGCGCCGCCTCCGCCGATACCAAGCCGCGGCGCACGTCGGACCGGACGCGCTCGACGTCCCGCTCGTAGGGATCGCCGTAGCCGCCGCCGCCCTGCGACAGAAACGTCACCGCGTCTCCCGGCTGCAGCAGCAGCTCGTCGATGCGCCCGGTCGGGGTCTCGTCCGGGGCGTGCAGGTTCTTCACCGCGGTGCCGTTCTCGCCGGGCGATCCGCCGAGCCGGCCCCACGGGCGAAAGCGCATCCGCTCCATGCCGCGGGCGGTCATCACGGTGTCCGGCGCGAACACGCGCACGGTGAGCTCGATGCCGCTTCCCCCGCGGTACCGCCCGGCGCCGCCGGAGTCCTGGCGGAGCCCGTAGCGCTCGATCAGGATCGGCATGTCGGTCTCCAGCGTCTCGGCCGGAACGTTGCGGAGATAGCCGACGGAGAAGTCCATGCCGTCGATCCCGTCGCGCATCGGACGGGCGCCGGAGCCGCCGCAGATCGGCTGGACCACGCCGACCTGGTGCCGGCCGGTTCGGACGTCGTCCATCGCGAGCAGCACGATGCACGCCTGCCCGGCGCCGGCCGCCGGGAGCCGGTCTGGCTGCGCCTGGCTCAGCGCGCCAATCACCACGTCCATGAGACGGATGAACGTCGCGGCCCGCACGCCGCACGCGGCCGGCGGTTCCGGGTTGAGCACACTGCCGGCCGGTGCGCGGTTGCTGACCGGCCTGACCATGCCGCTGTTCCACGGACACGACGGGTCGAGCGTCCGGAAGTACCGCACCAGCGTCGGCACGAGCATGTAGTGCCCCTGTTTGTTGCACGACGGAAGGTTGAACGCCGCGCGGACCTGCGGATCGGTCCCCTCGAAGTCCATCAAGATCTCGTCGCCGGTCACGACCAGGCGGCACCTGAGGCGGATCGGGTACCCGCCCGGACCGCCCTCGAGATAGTCCCAGAACGCGTACTCTCCGTCGGGGATCTCGCGGATCATCGCGCGGACCTGGTGCTCCGCGTAGGCCAGGAGGCCCTGGATCCCCCGCTCGACCTGCGTCACGCCGTAGCGGACGACCAGTTCGTGGAGGCGGCGCTCGCCGGTGTGCAGCGACGCCATGAGCGCCCGCAGATCGCCCCAGTTCTGTTCCGGGATGCGGCAGTTGTCGAGGAACACGCGCAGGATCTGCTCGTTCAACGTCCCGCGGTCGTAGAGCTTGACGGGCGCGATCCGCACGCCTTCCTGAAAGATGTCGTAGCTCGTCGGCGAGATGCTGCCGGGCACCTTGCCGCCCACGTCCGAGGAGTGCACGAAGCAGCACCCGAACGCGATGATCCGCCCCTCCGCGAAGATCGGCTTGACCAGCCACACGTCCGCGAGATGAGTGGAGAGGCCCGACGTGGCGTAGGGATCGTTCGTGATGACGATGTCGCCCTCGTGCCACTCGGGCACGGCGGCGACGACGCCCTCGCCGGGGATCGCGAGCGACAGGTTGACGCCGGTCACCACGGGGGACCCGAAGGTCTCGCCGATCGGCGAGAGCAAGAACGTCCCGAAGTCCGCCGTCTCCTTGACGAACACGGTGAACCCCGTGCGCAGCACGACGTTCGCCATCTCCTCGGAGATCGCCTGAATCCGGTTCTTGAAGATCTCGAGGAAGACCGGGTCCATCGCCATCACACGGCCTCCCCGACGAGATTCCCGAACGCGTCGGCGCGCACGCGGTACCCGGGCGGCACGAACGTCGTCGTGTCGTACTGCTCGACGACGACGGGCCCCGCGACCCACCCGTTCCGTCCGAGCGCCGCGCGCTGCACAACCGCGGCGTCGCGCAACCGCCCGTCGATGAACACCGGGCGCGTGTCGGCGGCGCGCGCGGCGCCGCGTTTCGCCGGCGGCTCAAGCCGCGAGACCTTGGCCGTCACGCCGACCACGCTGGCGCGCAGGTTGACGAACGTCACCGGGGCGGTGGGATCGCTCACGCCGAAGATTGCGTGGTACGCCTCGTGGAACCGCGCGGCGATCGCGGCCAACCGGCCCCGCTCGTCGCCGGGCACGCCAACTTCGATCTCGAACGCCTGCCCCTCGTACCGCATGTCGGCGCTGTACAGGACGAACGACGACGCGAGCGGGATCCCGTGGGCGCTCTCTTCCGCCAACCACTGCCGCCCTTGCCGCTCAAGCGCCGCGTACGCCTCCTCGAGCATGGCGTCAGTCGTTTGGTGGTCGCTCCGATACAGCGTGCGGACGAAGTCGTTCCGCAGGTCGGCGACGATGCACCCGAGCGCGCACAGCGTTCCGGGCGACGGCGGGATCAGCACCTTCCCGATCCCCACCTCCTTGGCGAGCAGGAACGCGTGCGTCGGTCCCGCCCCCCCGTACGCGAGCAGCGTAAAGTCGCGCGGATCCACGCCCTTGCGCGCCATCAGCGGCGTGAACTGGGCGTACATGTTGGAGGTGGCGACGTCCAGGATGGCCTGCGCGACCTCGTGCGAGCCGAGATTGATCCCCCGCCCGAGCGCCGCGAGCGCCGACGCGGCCAGCGCGGGGTCGAGCGGCATCTGGCCGCCCAGGAACCGGTCCGGGGCGATGATGCCGAGGTGCACGTATGCGTCGGTCACCGTCGGCAAGGTGCCGCCGCGGCCGTAACAGGCCGGGCCGGGATCCGCGCCCGCGCTGCGCGGTCCCACCTTCAGGATCCCGGCCGCGTCCAGCCACGCGATCGAACCGCCGCCCGCGCCGATCGACGAGACGTCCACCGCGGGCATGATCACGGGGAAGTCCCCGACCTGGTTCTCGGTGGAGTACGCGGCGTGGCCGCCGACGACGACCGCCACATCCGCGCTCGTGCCCCCCATGTCGACCGTCACGATCCCCTCGGCACCGGCGAGCCGGGCGACGTGGGCCGCGCCGATCACGCCGGACGCCGGCCCGGACAGCAGGGTCTGGACCGGCTCCTCCGCCGCGCGCGCCGCCGTCATCACGCCGCCGTTGGACTTTGTGGAGAGCACCTGAGCGCGCAGCCCCCGCGTCACGGCCCCGGCCTCGAGGTTGTGGAAGTATCCCGCCATGCGCGCCCCGATGTACGCGTTCATCACGGCCACGAGACACCGCTCGTACTCCCGCTGCTGCGGCCACAGATCGGCGCTGGTGCACACGAACAGCGCGGGGAACTCCGCCCGGATCAGGTCCCGCACCTGGTGCTCGTGCGCCGCGTTCTTGTAAGCGTGCATGAAGCACACCGCCACCGCGGTCACACCCTCGGCGACGAGGCGGCGCACCGCCGCCCGTACCTGATCGGGATCGAGCGGACGGTGCACCCGCCCGTCGGCGAGCAGGCGTTCGTCGATCTCCTCGACGAGATCCCTCGGCACCAACGGCAGCGGTTTGTCCCCGTAGAAGTCCGTCGTGTTCTCCAGCCGGAGCCGGCGGATCTCGAGCACGTCGCGCAACCCCCGGGTCACGAGGAGCCCGGTCGTCGCCCCGTTTCGCTCGATCAAGGTGTTGACGCCGAGCGTGGTGCCGTGGACGAACAACGCCACGTCTTCGGGCGCGACCTCCGCCCGGCGCAACTCCTCGAGCGCCGTGAAGATCGCCTCCTCGGGCGCCCCGGGCACCGACGGCGTCTTGAGCGTCGCGACGACGGCCCCGGCCTCGTCCGCCACCATGACGTCCGTAAACGTCCCCCCGATATCCACGCCGAGCCGGTACCGAGCCGCCATCCCGTCTCCCCCTCCTCACGAGTTCCGCCGAACCACGCGCCGACGGACGCGCCGCTACCCCCCGACGACGAGCATCTCGCTCGTATCGATGTGGGTCGTCAGCCGCTCGCCGCCGCGGTCGGTCACCCGGACGAGGTCCTCGACGTGGAACCGCCCGAGGCCGGCGAAGGCGTGGGCGATCTCAACGCAGATCAGCATCTCCGGGGCCAACGTCTCCTCTTCAAACCGATTGAGGATCGGATACTCGTGCAGGCGCAGGCCCAGGCTGTGCCCGATCGCGTCCATCTCGAAGTCCATGCCGAGGTCCTTGCCGATCGCCACCGACTCGCGGTAGAGGTCGGACGCCCGCCGCCCCGGCTTCGCCCGTTGAATCATCTCCCGCTGCAGCGTGATGATCTTGCGGTACGCGTCGCGCTGCGCGGGCGACGGATCGCCAACGATCGCCATCCGGCCGAAGTCCGTGTAGTACCCGCGGAAGAACCCGACCATGTCGAGGCGCATGATCTGCCCGCGCCCCACCGGCGTTTCGTCGGGCACGGAGTGCGCGATCAGCGTCCGTTCGGGGCCGGACGCGAAACTCACGAACGGCACCCAGTCTGCTCCACCGGCGTGGAGATGTTGGGTCATCCGGCGCACGATCGACCGTTCCGGCTCACCCGCGGTGGTCGCGGCGTACCCGGCGTGCACCGCGGTCTCCCACACGCGCGCGATCTCGGTCATGTACCGGATCTCCTCCGGCGTCTTGATCATGCGCGAGCGGTTCAGCAGGCGCTCCGCATCGAGGAGCTCCAAGTCGGGCAGGGCCTTGCGGAGGGTATCCCCGTCCCGCGTAGGCAGATAGCCGGTCTCGATCCAGATGCGCCCCCGCGACAGCCCCCGATCCCGGAGCGCCTGGACCAACCCTTCCACCGGCAGCACCGCGTGCTCCGTGTACGGCACGATGTCGTCGATCCAGGACTGCGTCCGCGCCGTGTACTCGACGACGGTGCTGACCACGAAGAACGGGGCCCCTCGGCGCGGGTAGACCGCGAACGCCAGGCGATCGCTGATCATCCGCTGGCTGATGATGAACACCCCGGCCAGGTGCTGCACGTTCTCAGGCGACACGCCGATCACGGCGTCCACCCCGGCCGATTCCATTTCGCGTCGCAGGGTCGTCTCGAGATGCTCCCGTTTCGTCACGCGTCTCCTCCTCGGTGGCGCTCCGCTCGGTCAACGCACCCGGCGGCAGACTCGGCTCGCGCAGACGCGGCGAGTCCTCCCTCCGCTCGGCGGCGCCGTCCCCGCCGCATCCCCCGGACGGGCTCCGGCATGACCGGCGGGTCCACGCGGTCATGGCGTTGCGGCGTCGACCGCCCGCGTCGGGGCCGCTCGCACACGCTGGCCGTCCACCCGCGCCGAACGTCGGCGACGGTGCCTTAGCAGTATAGGTCGTACTCGTGCGCGTCGATGCCCACGCTGAGCACCGCCGGCCGGTCGGCGAGGATGGCCTCCTCGAGCGCCCGCGCGAGGTGGTCGACCGAGGTCACGCGCGTCCCGGACACGCCGAACCCCTCGGCGATCGCCGCAAAATCGGGGGCGGCGAAGTCTACGCCGTGTGGCGCGAACCCGCGCCGCTTCTGCCCGACTCGGATCAAGCTCAGGCTGTCGTCGACGAAGCAGATGATCACGATCGGCAGCTTGTGCTGCGCCAGGAGCGTCAGGTTGTGCAACATCATCAAGAATCCGCCGTCCCCGATCAGCGCCATCACCGGCCGGGCCGGGAACTGGAGCTTCGCGGCGATCGCCGCGGGAATGCCGTACCCCATCGCGGACAATCCGTTCGACATGAAGAACGTGTGCGGCTCGTAACTCTCCCAGAACTGTCCGGCGAAGTACTTGTGCGAGCCCACGTCGCACGCGAGCACCGCGTCATGCGGCGCGACCTTCCGCATCGCACGGACGCAGGCGATCGGGCTGAGGCCGTGCCCGGCCGGCGCCGGCTCAGGCCGCACGCGGGCCCGGCACGCTGCCACCAAATCGTCGGGCCACGGCGCAGCCCGCACCTGCGCCGCCACCTCGGGCAGCATCTCGGCGATGTCCCCGATCGCTTCCAGCGGCCGATATGCGCCTTCGGCCGTGGACGCGCGCGACAGACTTGCGACCGGCCGTTTCGCGTACCAGTCTTTGTCGCACTCGACGGGGTCGAACCCGACGCCGAGGAGCAGATCCGCCTCATCGAGCGTCTCCAGGACGGCGTGGTCCGCCGCCATGCCGCTCACCACGCCGAGGAACCCCGGCGCATCCTCCGGGAGGATCCCCTTCGCCTTCGGGGTGACGACAAAAGGCAGGTGCGTGCGGTCCGCGAAGCTCCGCAGCGCCGGCGCATCGTGCGGCCGGGCTCCGAGGCCGACCATCAGCAGGGGCCGCTTCGCGGCGCCGACCGCCGCGGCGACCTCCTCCAGCGCCACGCCGCGGGCGGGCCCGCGCGAGCGCGCAGGCCTCGCTTGGCCGGGCTGCATCTCGACCCCCGCAAGATTGCTCGGCAGCCCCAGGTGCACCGGACCGTGGGGCTCGCTCGTCGCGAGCGCGATGGCGCTCCGCACCGCATCGTCGGTGCCGCGCCCGTTCAGGATGGTGCTCCCCTTCGCGATCGTTCCAAAGAACCGGTCCAGGGGGAGCCGTTGGTGGGGGAAGTGATCCTCGAGCACCGTGGAGAGCTGCGCGGTGATCGCGAGCACCGGCGAACGCTCGAGAAACGCGTTCGCCACGCCGAGCGAGAGGTTCACGGCGCCGGGCCCCAACGTCGCGAGGCACACACCGGGCCGTCCGGTGATCTGTCCGGTGACGTCCGCCATGAACGCCGCGCTGGCTTCGTGCCCGGTGAGAAAGAATCGGATCCCGTGTTTGCGGCACGCGTCGAGCAACACCGTGATCTCGCCGCCGGGCAACCCGAAGGCCGTCTCGATCCCGGCCTCCGCCAGCGTCGCTGCGATCGCTTCCGCGTTAGTCGGCACCGGGGGTTCCTGCGTCTTCCTCGTCCGCGTCGAAATCGCGCCCGCGAAGCCGGCTCCAATACCGATCCAGGTCGTCCCCAAGCTTGCGAAAGTGGTCTTCCATCGCCTGCCGAGCCGCTCTGGGGTCGCGCGCCTGAATCCCCGCGAGAATCGCCCGGTGGTCAACCACCAGGCGCCCGCCGACCGCGGCCCGCATCGACGTCACCAAGAGATCGTACCGGCGATGCTGGCGCAGCAACGTCGCAAGCGAGTTCAGAACCTCGTTCCGCGACGCGCGCGCGATCTCGAGGTGAAACGCGACATCCTCGGTGAGCCCCAACTCACCGAGCCGGATGCTCTCCGCCTGCCGATCGAGCAGTTCGTCCATGCGGCCGATGGCCTGCGGCGACGCGTGGACGGCGGCCAGCGCCGCCGTCTCGCCCTCGATCACACGCCTGGCGGCGAGCAGGTCCAGCAGGTGCCGCCGGTCGCCGCGCCGCAGCGTGTTTAGGAGGGCATCACCGGAAAGCCGCAGGCGCGCCTCGGCGTCGTACTTGGTCAGGACGGCGCTTCCACGATCGGTGACCACGCGTCCTTCGACGCTGACCTTGCGCACCAGCCCGTTGGCCTCGAGCTCCTGAAGCTTCCGCCCGACGGTGGGGGCGCTCACCAGGATGCCCTGTTTGCGCAGGCGCAGGTTGATCGCCCCCTGGCCAATCGGGCGACGGCTGGCGGTGATGACTTTGAGGATGGCGGCGTCGATTGCGGATAGAGTAGGCGGGTAGCTAATCATCGTTGATTAGCATCATAGCAATTCATCTCCGCGGGTGTCAATTCACGCGGGCGTCGCCAAGCTCTGGGGTCCTCAGATCTCGCGGTCGGGAGGCGCCGGCGAGGCAACGACGTTGTCGTGCCACGGACACCCGCAAGGACGCGCCGCACGGGCGGTGCCTCCCCGCGCGTGCCTGTCATCGAGCCGCGCGAGATGCGGGGCGGGCCGACTCAGCGCGGTGATAGCCTGCGCAGCGTTGCGGCCGTCATCGGATTCGGGAAGATCCGGTGATACTCGCCGGGAGCGAACACGAAGATCGTGGAAACGCGATCGTGCAGGCTCACGGTGCGCGCAACCACGAACGCCACGCCGACGTGATTGTAGACCAGCACCACGGTGCCGTCGCCGTTGTCGATTCCCGACCTACGGCCGAACGCCGATTCTACCTCGTCCGCGCCACTGCCGATGCCGACGCCCTTCGCGGTCCGGTAGTTGATCTCAGACGACGCGACCAGAGCCACGATCTTCCGCGTCACGACATCGACCACCACGCCGAGGTGCCGGCTCGGCCAGTAGTAGCTTATCATCGCCTGGGGCAGCAACGCCGGAGGAGACCCAGGGCCGAGCACCTCCGTCACGCTCTCGAGCGAGTCCCCGAGGTGGAACGCCCCGATCGACCGTCCCGGCACGACGCCGGATTGGGCCTGGACAGGGAGACCGCTCAGCAGCAAGCACGCCGCGGCGATGGGGATCAGGGCCAAGGGGCGTCGTCGCAAGAGAAGCAGGATGGGCATCGACGGCCACCTATCCACAAGTGTGGCTTCTTACCTTAATATCCTACATATCCCACGATTCCGTTGGGTTATCGCTCACGTCTCGGGCCGCCCTCACCCATGCCGAGGTCCGCCCGAGACACACCTACATCACCCTCTATCATAACTCTTCTGCCACGAAACATCTCGTGCCGCCGGACCCGTTCTGGCAAAACCCAGCCCGATGGCCGACAACGCGCGACGATCGTGTCGCATGGGCGCAGCGCGACTCAATCTACGTCCCCGGCGCGCCCGCTCCGCCGAGCTTCATGGGCGCCCCCATGGAGAATCCGGCTAGATGAATCGCGGCCATGATCTGCGGGAACACCGCCACCGGGTCGGGAGCGGTCAGGCGAATGCTCAAGTCGGTCGGCCGTTCGGCCCCCGGCAGCCGCGCCGCGGAATCCGCCATGGTCGTGTACTTGAAGGTGAGATCCGCCGCCACCGGCGTCCCGATGTCGAACGGGCGAGCCCGATCGAGCCTCCCGAGCGCGCGCGTCAACCCATCCTCGATGGCTCGGCAGGCGCGGTGGGGGTGCATCGCCTTGCTCGCGTGCCGACCGATCGCCTCTTTCACCGCGACCCCCTCGGCCCACGGCAGCGTCTTCCCCACCTCGCCGATCAGTTTGTGATCACCTGAGACGAAGACGACCGGCACCCCCAGGTGACCGGCGACCGCTGCGTTCAGATCTGCTTCACCCACCGACCGGCCGTTCAGCCTGAGATCGTAGACGACCCGCCCGTTGATGGTGTGATCGAGCACCCCCGACAGACCGTGCCGCGTATGGTACCCCACGAGCGCCAACGCGGCGAACGAACCGTCCAGGCCGTCGATCTGGCCCATCGGCCGGGAGTCGCCGCTGATCAGCCAGCAGTCCTCGGGCAGCTCTTCGATGATGATGTTGCGCATGCCGTTCCCGCCATGTCCGTCGGAGACCCATACTTCCGTGGCCCCGCCGGCAAGCGCACCCCGCACGGCCGCCGCCGCTTCCGCGGTCATCAGCCGGCGCCCGCGGGCGTAGTCGATGCCGGGCGGCGACCCTTGGGCCTGGTCGACCACGCCCGCGACGCCCTCGATGTCTACGGAAATGTATACCTTCACCGTCGTCCTCCCCTCAGCGCATCGGCGCGTTTTGCGCGATGGCGCCCAGCTTGATGCACGTCTGCACGAACCGCAGCGCGGCGCCAGCGTCGGGCGCATTCGTGCGCACGGTACAATCGTCCGCCCGCTCCGCGCCGGGGGCGCGCTCGGCCTCGTCGGCATGCGCCGTGCGCTTGAACTGCACCTCCACCGCCACCGGCGGCGCGGCGGTGAGCGGACGCATACGATCCAGGCTCCCCAACGCGTCCGCGGTCGCCTGCTCGATGAGACGCTGGGCGCGCGCCGGATGCATGCACCGCGCCGCGTGCCGACCGATCGCGTGCTTCACAACGACCGGCACGGCCCACGGGAACCATTCCCGCGTCTCGGCCGAGAGCCGGTCGTCACCGCTGACCAACACCACGGGCACGCCGTGCCGCCCCGCGGCGAGACCGTTCAGCCCGATCTCGCCGATCGGGCGGCCCCGCACCCTGATCTCGTAGATGTCCCGCGCGGTGATCGTGTGATCGAGGACGCCGTGCCGTCCGTGCCGCGTGTGGTACCCGATCAGCACCACCGCCTGGAAGCTCGCGTCGAGCCCCTCCATCATCGACCTGCGGGTGTCCCCGCTGACGAGCCACGCCGCCTCGTGCAGCCGTTCGTCGATGATGTTGCGCATGCCGTTGCCGCCGTGACCGCCTGAGACCACCACCTCGGTGGCCCCCGCCGCGCGCGCGCCGCGTATCGCGGCGTTGGTCTCCTCGGTGAGCAGCCGCCGCCCCCGATCGAGATCCAGGCCCGGGGGTGAGATCTGCGCCCGATCCACGATGCCCGCGATCCCCTCCATGTCCGTGCCGATATAGACTTTCACCCTGCCCTCCTCTGCGCGCGGTGAATTGCACCCGACCGTGCAGGGGGTATTTCGACGAAGCTCCTCTTCCCGCCCGCGGACACCTGTGCGCCCCCTGCTGGGGGCGGGCCCGCCTCGCCTCGGCGCGCAGGAGGTACACTGTGGGTACCGGATGCCGGTGCGGCCTCGCTAGAATCGAGACGCGATCCACGCCCCGGCGCCAGCGGGGACGGGGAATGTCGTGGTTGGCTGGCGTTTTGGGCATGCGATCTCTTGCGCGACCCGCGGACGGAGGGACGGCCATGTCCCAGAACCTGTTCAGACAAACGATTATCGCGGTGATTTGGGATTTCGACAAGACGCTGATCCCAGACTACATGCAGGCTCCGCTGTTCCGCCACTACGGTGTGGACGGGGACAAATTCTGGCGCGAGGTCGACGGACTGCCGGCCTTCTATAGGAAGCACGGCCTCGAGTTGATCTCCAAAGACACGCTGTATCTCAATCACATCCTGACCTACGTCCGAAGCGGGATCTTCGCCGGACTGGACAACAAGCTGCTGCGGCGGCTGGGCGCCGCCCTCGAATTCTACCCAGGGCTTCCGGAGTTCTTCAAGACGGTCAAAGACCACGTCGCGCAGAACCCCGCGTACACGCAGGCGGAGATCAGCGTCGAGCACTACATCGTGAGCGTCGGACTCCGGCAGATGATCCTGGGAAGCCGGATCGCAGACTACGTGGACGGGGTGTGGGGATGCGAGTTCGTCGAAACGGTCGCGCCCCCGGACTACCTCGAGCCTAAGGGCCAGCAGGTGCTCTTCCGCTCCGAGGCGACCGCCTCCGCCATCGCCGACTTGGGGTACGTGATCGACAACACCACGAAGACCCGGGCGATCTTCGAGATCAACAAGGGTACCAACAAGGAACCCAAGATCGACGTGAACGCCAAGATCAAAGCGGAAGACCGGCGGATCCCGATCGACAACATGATCTACGTCGCCGACGGGCCGAGCGATATCCCGGTGTTCTCAATCATCAAGCAGTACGGAGGCCAAGCATACGCCGTCTACGGGGAGGGCGCAGAGAAGGAGTTCGAACAGGTGCGAACCCTGCAGGCCCAGTATCGCATCGACGCCTTCGGCCCCGCCGACTACCGGGAGAAGTCGCACACGGCGATGCTGATTCTGGGGGCGGTCGACTACGTGGCAAAGCGCATTGTCCAGAACCGCCAGCGCATGGTCGGCGAACGGGTCGGACCGCCGCCCCGGCACATCTCCACAGACGACGGCGGGGTCCCGCGTCCGCAGGAGCCCCGCCAACTCGATCTCGACCGAGGGTAGTGGACCGGGCAGTCTAGTTGTTGTTGCTTCCTCCCTGTCCACCGTTCCCGCCGGCGCCCCGTTGCCGGAATTGCCGCCGGAGTTCCCGCTTCCGCCGGCGCCGCCGTTGCCGGAACTACCCGAACCGTTGCTTACACCCTGACCGCCGTTCCCGCCAGCGCCCCCGTTTCCACCGTTGTCGTTGTTCTGTCCACCTGCGCCCCCGCCGTTCCGTTCCCAGAGCTACGGCGTTGCCGGTGCCAGCGCCGCCGGCTATTCTAGCGGCCCGGTGCAATTGGAGCCGGGGCATGCGGCCGCGACCAAACCAAGGCCGCTTGTACCGGGCGTCGGGGCCGCTGTCACGGCTGCGCTCGCAACCCATGCGGACACGGCCACCACCAGGGTTATGGTGAATATCACGTAGCCCAAACTCGACCCTTTCCTTGCCGTACTAAGCACGAAACACCACCCCCGTTGTGCCACTGCCCTACCGATGGATGCGGGACATACGGCCCCAACCAGGAGAAGTTTAATACCGAAATTTCCTTTTGGTCCGTGAACTCCTTTCCATCGCACGATCCGGATTCGGTCTAGTGCCAACGTACTACAACCTTCGGCTATTGTTTCAAAAATTTCGGCTCATATTGGCACTCAAGGCGTGACGCACGCGCCGACGCGGTGATATTGGATAGTGAGATCATCCTCGGGGAAGGCGCTGAATGACATCCACCGGTGGTGCACTCCCCCTGAGTGCCCCAGAGGTTTCTAACGAGCGCAGGCGGATATTCGCCTCATTATTGAGGTCGATTTCCAGCCAGTCCGTTCCACTAAAGGGTGAGAACCAAATGAGAACCAAAGAGGAGGTGTGATGTGGCTACACAGACCAAGCACGCGCACGGCGTCTTTTCTTGGGTACAGTTGGGGGTCCCCGACACCGCACCGGCAAAGCCCTTCTACGGGAGCCTGTTCGGGTGGGAGTTTGAGGACATGCCGGCCGGCCCTGGAATGACGTACACGTTCATCAAGTACAAGGGCAAGAGTGTCGGTGGCCTCGCCGCGATGCCCAAAGAGGTCGTCGCCAAGGGCGTGCCGTCGCACTGGCTGCCCTTCGTCAACGTAACGAACGCCGATGACGTCGTCAAGAAGGCGAAGCAGAGCGGCGGCAAGTTGCCGATGGGCGAGGCCATGGACGTCCTGGATGCTGGACGCATGGCGTTCCTGCAAGATCCTACAGGTGCGCATTTCGCGATCTGGCAGGCCAAGACCCATCAGGGCGCCGATGTTGTCAACGAAACCGGCGCGATGTGCTGGAACGAACTGATGACCGCGGACACCGAAACTGCTGGGCGGTTCTACAAAACGATGTTTGGCTGGAACGCCGAACAGGTCGATATGAGCGACGATAGCACGTACACGATCTTCAAGATCGGCGAAAAGCAGATCGGCGGGATGATGAAGCGGCCGCCCCGCCTCAAGGATGTGCCGCCCAACTGGCTCACGTACTTCGCCGTTACGAGCGTCGACGAGATGGCGAAGAAGGCCGCGAACCTCGGCGCCAAGATCTTCCAACCGCCAACGGACATCCCGAACACCGGCCGCTTCGCGGTTATCCAGGATCCGCAGGGCGCGGTGTTCGCACTCTTCAAGCCGAAGGCGTGACGAGCCGGCCACAGACGGCTGGCTCGGGCGGCGTTGGTGGGGGGGTGGGCACACCCGGCTCCACCCCCCCAGCACTCGGAGAACGCCCCCCCCGCGGTAGGCGTGTTGTCCGCAGCATTGTTACTGGTCCCGGTGGTGGCGCGTATTCGCGCTGAGGAACGGCTACTGCGGGAACACTTCGGGGCCGAGTACGACGCCTACTGCGCGCGCACGTGGCGGCTCGTGCCGGGGATCTACTGAATCGGCGTAGAGCCAGGTGCCCGTAGGACGTGCGTGTGGGGGCTAGTATGATGCAAGCCCCGGTTCCCTTCTTCATGGCGCGTTGCGCAAGTAGATTGGCGCGCTTCGCTAGTGCCAGCGACGAAGCACGAAATGGTGGCCACAGGGTTCAATCTGTGAGCTCGTTGAACCCTCGGCCGCTCAAGATCATTGGGACACACCTCTCCGCCCGCGCTGCCCGCGTCTTCACCTGCTTCGCACCCGAGACATGAAAGATGTACGACTTCCTCCGTCCCGGCGTGAGCGCTTCGAATGCCGCCCGCAGCTCCGGAGCTGCATCCAGCCTGGCTTGCAACTCCTCAGGAACCGGATGCTCTGAAGCCTTCTGGAAGGTGACCTTCTTCCCCGACTCCTCGACCTCGATGGCTTCGTCGATGTAGTTCCTCAGAATCGACTGCATAGCCGTAATTTCTTTGAGAGAGGTGAATTTGATCCAGCGGCCCGCCTGCGTATGCTCACCGATCTTTTGGAGGATGCGCTTCGGGTCGTTGAGCAGCGCTCCTTTGAAGAACGAGAGCGCGCACGCGTCCTTCAGCGGGATGACGATTGCCACGTTCTTTTTCTGGTAGGTGAAGCAGGGCTTGCTCCACTTCATCTCCTCGGTCAGGTCACAGTCGAGCACAATCTTTCTCAGCTTGTCTGTTTCCTTCTGCCATTTTTTCGCGTAAGGTACTTTCACCGCCCCACCCTGTGCACCGCATCCAGTCGAGTCGTCTATCTTACGTTACTACTCAACCAGCGGGGCCGTCAGAACCCAACATCCACGTGTGCTAGCGTGAGGAAGAATATAGCCCGCCGTTCGTCTTCCCGTTCGTTTCTTGTTTTTATCCGGAATTTCCATTATCTGGGCCTGAGGACCTTCTGTTGAGGAAGTCTGAGCCTGCCCCGGTTCGGTGGAGGGTGAATCTCTTTCGTGTTTGCCTGTTATCACCACCTCTCGCATTGTTGTTGTTCTTCTCTCCCGCGGCCGCCGGCGTCATCGCCCGACGGCCGTATCTGATCGTCTTCCCCTCT